>SLLJ01000091.1 GCA_007134165.1 Nitriliruptoraceae bacterium
CACACGCCCGGCTTGCCGGTGAGCCGGCCGTAGACGTCGGCCATGAACGCCGCGCCCTGCTCGTGGCGGCACACGACGAACTCGATGGGGGAGTCGAGCAGCGACATCATGACGTCGGCGTTCTCCTCCCCGGGCACGCCGAAGATCACTTCGACGCCTTCGGCCTCCAGGCAGCGCAGGAACAGGTCACTTGCCTTCATGGTGTGGCTCCCCTGTGGTAGTGGTGAGGCTGGTGGCGCCCACACCGCGGCGGCACTCTAGGGGATAGGTCGGACGAACGTCCCAGATTTGTTCCCGCCGGTCGTGTGCTGCAGAGGACACCCGAGGCCGAGTGGCTGCGCGCCGACCTCGAGTGGATCGCCGCTACCGTCTTCACGAGGGGCGCCGTCGTGGCGGCCCCGGCGGTGGGGCGGTGCGCCGGGGTGTGGTCGTCGCCAGGAGCAGAGTTGCACGCAGGCGAGCCCCGTGGGAACGGGGCGTTCGGGATCGGTATCCACCAGTCCTGCGGGGGATCGCTCGGTACACCGTGGGCCGTTGGCTACCGTCCTGGGCGTCCTGGACGTACCGGCAACGGAGGTCCCGCGGTGGAGCACGACGACGAACCTGCTGAGCAGGCGGCGCGAGCGCCCGTCCCGGTCGACCCCGACGAGGCCGAGGCCCGCCTGTCGGCCGTCGTCGCGCAGCTCGGTGGCGTGGCACGCGACGGGCAGGTCGACATGGTCCGCGCCGTCTCGGAGGCGATCAGCGCCGGCGAGCACCTGCTGGTCGCGGCCCCGACCGGGACCGGCAAGACCCTTGGCTACGCGGTTCCTGCCGCGCTGGCGGCTGGTGAGCATCCAGTGCTGCTGTCGACCGCCACCAAGGCGCTGCAGCAGCAGTTGGTCGACACCGACCTGCCCGCGCTCGCCAGGGTGGCACCGGGGCTTCAGGTGGCGGTGCTCAAGGGTCGCAGCGAGTACGTGTGCCGGGCGGCGACCGCGCAGCTGGCCATCACCGAGCCGCTGTTCGAGACGCCGGTCGACCCCGACGCCTGGGAGGCGCTGACCGACTGGGCCGCGCGCACGCGCACCGGGGACCGGGCCGACGCGCCCGACGGGATCACCGACGTCGAGTGGCGCGGGGTGTCGGTCAGCGCCGCCGAGTGTCCCGGGCGCAGCGAGTGCTCCTCTGGGGCGGAGTGTTTTGCCGAGCTCGCCCGCGACCGCGCCCGGAGCGCCGACCTGGTCGTGGCCAACCACCATCTGGTGCTCCACGATGCGCTCGCTGACGGATGGATCCTGCCCGAGCACGCGGTGCTCTGTCTCGACGAGGCCCACAAGCTGGTCGACATCGCGAGCTCGGCGCTGGGCATGACGTTGCATCCCAAGCGGCTGACCGACCTCGCCGGTCGGTCCGAGGCCTACGTCGAGGTGCGCCGGGCCGAACGCCTGCGGGAGGTGGCCGCTCGCCTGGTCACCGTGCTCGAGGACGTCGATCCGGAACGGCCCCTGGAGCCGGAGGCCGAACCGCTGGCCGGAGTCCTCGATGAGCTGAAGGGCGCCGTCGGTGACCTCGAGCGGACGCTCGGTGCCGCCCGCCGCGAGGCGGCAGGCTCGCCGACCCCGCCCGAACACCTCGATGCGCTGACCCGCACCGCGAAGATGGCGAGCACCCTGCTCAGCGAGCTCGGCCTACTCGTCGACGTCCGTGGGCAGGGCCGGGTCGCCTATGTCGAGGTGCTGCGCCATTCCCGTGCGCTGCGGGTGGCCCCGATCGAGGTCGGAGCCCTGCTCGCCGAGTTGCTCTTCTCCACCCGCACGGTCGTCGCCACCTCGGCGACCCTGGCGGTGGGCGGACGCCTCGAGCCCACGGCGTCGGCCCTCGGTCTTGACGGGCAGCCGTGGCGCGGGTTGCAGGTCGCCTCACCGTTCGACCACGCGCGCAACGCGCTGCTCTACGTGCCCCGCGACGCGCCGGATCCCCGTCAGCCGGGCTACGAGCAGGTCGCTCTGGACACCACGCTGGCGCTGATCGAGGCCGCCGACGGCCGCTCGCTGCTGCTGTTCACCTCCTGGGCCCGGCTGCACCGCACGGCCGAGTGGCTCGAGGGCCGCCTGCCCGACGGGGTGGCGTTGCTCGTGCAGGGTCGGGCTCCACCCCGCCGCCTGCTCGAGCGCTATGTCGCCGACGAGCGCTCGGTGCTGCTCGGGGTCGCCTCGTTCTGGGAGGGGATCTCGGCGCCGGGGACCGCTTCGGTCAACGTCATCGTCGACAAGCTGCCCTTCGCGCGGCGCGGTGACCCGCTGCTCGATGCGCGCCGGCAGGCAGCCGAGGCGGCCGGCGGGGACGGCTTCACGGCCGTGGACCTGCCGTACGCGGCGATCGCTCTGGCCCAGGGGGTCGGGCGGCTGATCCGCACGGTCGAGGACTTCGGGTGCATCGCGGTGCTCGACTCGCGGCTGGCGAGAAGCAGCTACCGCACCACCCTGCTCGACTCGCTGCCTGCCGCGCGCCGCACGATCAACCTGCACCCACCCGCCGACCTCGAGCTCCCCGACGACCCCGATGAGCAGCTCGCGGTGCTCGAGCGTGTCCGGGGCGGGCCCCCGGTGACCGCCTGGCTCCGGGCCCGACTCGCGCAGGCCGGCTGCTGAGCGCGGCTCAGCGCAGCAGCGCGGTTCGCACCGCGTCGAGGTGGCGGCCCTCGACCGAACGAAGTGGCGGGGCGCAGTAGCGTTCGGGCACGGTCCCCGCCAGCTGCATCGCCGCCTTGAGCGCCGCTGGCATGCAGCCGGGCACCGCCGCCAGCGCCGCCTCACACGCCGACAGGGAGGCCTGCAGCTGCCCGGCGGCGGCGTCGTCCGGGTCCTGCGCCACCGCCGCGTGCAGCGCCAGGATCTGGCGCAGGCGCAGGTTGCCCATGGCCGTGATCGAACCGGCCGCTCCCGCTCGAAGTGCCTGGGACAGGGTGGGTGCGTGGCCGACCACCACGGCCAGCGACGGTCCGGCGGCCTGTACCAGCGCCGCGCGCAACTCGGCGGCGGGCGAAGAGTCCTTGAGCCCGCCGATGCCCGGGCGGCCGGCCAGGGAGGACACGGCCTCGGGGGTGAGCCAACTGCCGGTGAACTGCGGGATGTGGTAGACGATGGTGGGCACCGGCGCCCGCTCGGCGACCGCGAGGTGGCCGTCGACGAGTTCCTCGGGGGTCAGCGGAAGGAACGCGGGCACGAGCACCAGCACCGCCTGCGCCCCGGCTTCGGCGAGGCGGGCGACGTCGGAGTGCAGCGCCGCCAGCGTGGGGCCCGAGGCGCCGGCGATGACCGGCACCCCGGTGGCGCGAACCGCGGCGGTCAGCGCCACGCGATCCTGCGAGGAGATCAGGCTGCCCTCCCCGGTGGTGCCGGCCACCAGCACGGCGCTGGCACCCTGCCCGGCGGCGGCTTCGGCCAGTGACGCGGCGGCGGCCGGGTCCACCCGGCCCGGTGCGCTCATCGGGGTCACCAGAGCCGGGATCGCTCCGGACAGGAAGGTCGGGCTCATGGTGGGTCCTCGCGGTCGCTGCCCGGGTGGTCGGGTCCGGTCGGCGTACGGTAACGGTCAGCGACCCACGCCTGTGTGACCAGGTGCTCAGGCCCCGGCTCAGCTCCGCGGTTCGTACACCGAGGTGGTGTAGCTCGACCCGGGGTTCCACATCAGCCACTCGTCGATGCCCTGATCGAGCGTGCCGCGCCACTGCTCACGGACCTGGTGGGGCCGGTCCCAGGCCCGGTAGCTGGTGTCCTCGAGCCACGGCACCACCCGGGCCCGCCGGTCGGCGACCGTTTCCTGCCACACCTCGAGGGTCGCGCGCACGATGTCGTAGGGCTGGCGGTTTGGGTCGGCCACGCCGTACTCGCCCGGACCCCAGTGGGAGGGGTAGATCATCGGGGCGACGTAGTCGAGGTGCTCGGCCATCGCCGGGATGTCCTGCCCGATCTGCTCGGGACGGTCGGCGGCGATGCCGTACACCGAGGCGCCGTGCTGCACGCCGTAGGGGGCGAGCCGCTCGTCGGCCTGCCGGGTGAAGTCCGCGATCGCCGCCTCGGGGCTGGTCTCGAGGCCCGGCACCGTGTAGTTGGACTGGCCCTCCGGTCGGCGGATGTAGTCCCACAGGATGTGGTCGACGCCCGCGGCGGCCGCCTCCTCGGCGAGGTCGAGGTTGTAGGCGATGACGTCCGGGTGCACGTAGTTGGAGAAGCCGGCGTAGGAACCGCGGTAGTAGTCGCTGCCGTCGGTGAGTTGGATCACCATGTCCCGCTCGCCCGACTCCCAGGCCCAGGCCGCCAGCCGCGGGTCAGCGAAGGCCACGATGCGTCCGACCACCGCCACGCCGAGCTCGTGCAGTTCGGCGACCGCGGCCTCGAGGTCGATGGCCGTGGTCGTGGCGCCGATCTGCTCGGCGAGCTCGACCTGCGAGGCGTAGCCGATCTGTCCGCCCTCGTCCTTCAGGTCCAGCTGCACCGCGTTGATGGCGCCCCGATCGATGAGCTCCAGGATCGGCTCGCGCAGCTGCGGTGAGGCCCAGGCCCAGAACGTGACGTGCACGGTGCGTACTTCGTCGACCTCGACTCGGGAGGGCAGCACGACGAGCTCGCGCTCGATCTGTTCGGTGTTTCCGGCCGCATCGGTGGCCACCACGGTGAGCAACGGATCGACGGTGTCCAGCACGAGCGTGAACCCACCGTCGTCGTCGACGGTGACCTCGGCCGCGCCGATCTCGACGGTGGCGGCGGGCTCGGTTACTCCGGTGACCGTCACCGGCTGGTCGGCCACGACCGGACCCGAGGGCTCGTCGAGCTCGAGGACTGGGGGCGTGGCCTTGACCTCGAAGCGCCACTCGTGGTGCATCACCTCGTCGTCGCCCTCGTTCTCGGCGGCGGTGATGCTGACCGTGCGGGGACCGTCGGGCAGGTCGTCCGGCGTGTAGCGCAGCCGGGTGCCGTCCACCTCGAAGCCGTCGGTGACCGGCTGACCGTCCAGCAGCACCACCAGCGCCTCGAGCTGCTCGGGCTGGTCGGCCTCGACCTCGAAGCTGAGGGCGGCGGGCTGTTCGGCGTTGAGCAGCGCATCCGGGTCGGGTCCGACGAAACGCAGGCCGTCGCTGGACGCCCCGTGTTCGGCCTGGTTGCCGTCCTCGGCGGCGGGCGCCGCGTCGTCGGCGCCGGGCTCCGCGTCCGGTGACGAGCAGGCCCCGATCAGCAGCAACGCGGCGGTGAGCCAGGCGAACGTGCGCAGTGGGGTTCTCCGGGACGTCGGCGTCGGGGGGACGGTGACGGTACCCGGCGCTCATGGTGGCCCGGCGGTGTCCTGCGGTGGTTGGGCGGCACGGATCGCCGCGGTGGTCAGTGAGCGCGCGACCACGGCCACCAGGAGGACGTGAATGAGCGCACCAGCGAGGAACGGAGCGCGCAGGCCGAGCTCGCGGGTGGTGGTGGCGGCGACCGCAGCGACCAGGCCGCCGCCGAGCAGGGTGCCGATCGGCATCGCCCCCCACCCGAAGAACCGGTAGACGCTGTTGACACGGCCGAGCA
>SLLJ01000090.1 GCA_007134165.1 Nitriliruptoraceae bacterium
CGGGTCCGGGGCCGGTAGGTGGTCACCAGCTCGGTGCCGTAGTAGTCGTAGAGGTGGGGGTCGAAGCGCTGCGTCTCCACCTCGATGCGCACCCCGTCGCCCACGGCGGCGACGCCGGCGACCTGCCCGGCGAACTCGACGGGCACCACTTCGGGCAGGAACGGTTCGAGCGGATGGGTCCTCATCGTGACCTCGGGTCGCAGCGGTGGGGAACAGGCGGGCTCACTTCACCGAACCGAGCGTCAGGCCGTCCTTGAGTTGGCGCTGGGCGACGAGCACGACCACGAAGGTCGGCAGCGCCACCAGCGTGGAGACCGCCATCAGCGCGTTCTGGCTGGTGGAGAACCGGTCGACGGAGCGCGCGATGTAGGAACTGAGCGGGGCGTCGGCGTTGGTGAACAGCAGGGTCTCGGGGAACACCACGTCACCCCAGGAGGCGACGAACAGGATCGAGGCGATCACGACCAGGGTGTTGCGCAGCAGCGGCACCGCGATCGTGAACAGGTAGCGCCACTCCCCGGCGCCGTCGACCGAGGCCGCCTCGCGCAGTTCGCGCGGCAGGCTCTGCAGGGCGGGGCGGATCAGCAGGATGCCGAATGGCAGGAAGATCGAGGTCTGAGCCAGTGAGACCCCGAGGTGGGTACCCAGCAGGTTGATCTGGGCGAGTACCCGGAACAGGGGCAGGAACGTGATGGATGGCGGGATCAACTGCACCAGGATCACGAAGGTCAGCATCGGGGTGATCCAGCGCGACTCTGACGCAGACAGGCCATGCGCGGCCATCAGGCCCAGCAGCATCGACAACGTGATGGTCACGGCGGCGATGCGCAGCGAGTTGCCCAGTGCGGGGACGAACTCGGAGGCGAAGAACGACTGGTAGGCGTCGATCACCCACTCGCTCGGCCACCAGTGGACGGTGACCGTCTCCGCCGAGGTCTTGAACGAGGTCGTGACCATCCAGAAGATCGGAAACACGTAACCGAACAGGATCGCCAGCGCGAACAGCGATCCAGCGAGTCGCCAACCGTTGATCCGCCGGACCTGGATCGCGAGCGCGCTCATTGGGCCTCCTTGCGCCGGATCGTGATCAGGTAGGGAACGGAGATGGCGGTCGCGATCAGCACCCCGACCGTGCCGTAGGCGGCCGATGCACCGAAGTCGTTCTCGGCGAAGGCCTTGAGGTAGGCGAGGAACGGCAGGGTGGCCGTCGAGCGACCCGGACCACCACCGGTGACCACCAGGATGACCTCGAAGGTCTTGTAGACGTAGATGATCTGGAGCAGGATCAGGATCGACACCGTGGGCCAGATCTGCGGAATCGTGATGTAGCGCACCTTCTTGACCGCCGTGGCCCCGTCGATCGCCGCGGCTTCGTAGAGGTCGGGCGACACGCCACGCAGCGCCGCGAGCATGATCAGCACCACGAACGGCGTACCGCTCCAGGCGGTGAGCAGGATCAGGGTGATGATGCCGATCGTGGGGTTGACCAGCCACACGACGGGCTGATCGATGACTCCCAGGTTCAACAGCACGTGGTTGAGCACGCCCGCGCGGGTCCCGCCCATGAAGCTGCCGAACACCGCACCGACCACGACCGGTGGGAGCAGCCAGGCGAAGAAGATCAACCCTCGTACCCCACCGGAGAACCGGGTGCGTTCGCTGAGCATCAGCGCGATGAGGAACCCGACGACGATCTCGATCGCCACGGTGACGGTGACGAAGATGAACGTGCGGGGCAGCGAGGACCAGAAGACGTCGCTGGCGAACAACTCGCGGTACTGGTCGAGCCCGACGAACGGCCGCTCCCCGCGCACCGCCGTCCCGAGCGAGACCTGCCGGAACGACAGGTCGAGCAACACCCCGAGCGGGTAGGCGAAGAAGTACAGCAGGAACAGCATCGCAGGGACGGCGAACCACAGGGTCCGTGGTACCTGCGGGCGGCGGGCGGACCCGCCCGCCGGCGCTGCGGCCGGCGGGCGGGTCCGGGTAGTCGACGGAGCACTCATGTCCGTCTCAAGCACGGCTGCGCTGGGTCACTCGAGCAGCCCGGGCAGCTCGGCGAAGATCGCGTCAGCCGCGGCGTCGGCATCCTTCGCCCCGGCGATGACTTCGCTGTAGTTGTCGCCGAGCAGGGTGGAGATGGACGCGGAGTTGGCGCTCAGCGGGATCGCGAGCGAGCCCCCGACCAGTTCCGCGAACGGCCCAAGGCTCTCGTCGGCGGAGGACAGGTCGACGCCTTGACGCAGCGGCACCGACAGCGCCTCGGCCGCGACCTGCTGGCCCTCCTCGGACAGCAGGACCTCGGTGACGAACGCCCAGGCCATCTCTCGCTGCGACTCCGCACCGATCGCGATCGCCTCGCCGCCGAGCGCCCCACCGTCGAACAGTTCCGGGATGGTGATCAGGGTCCACTCGAAGGGCGCGTTGTCGAGGTAGTTCGACAGCTGCCAGTTGCCATCCTGGGCGAAGAGGTGATCGCCCGCGAGGAAGTTGTCGGTGGCCACGAAGCCGGTGGAGTCGTTGGCGGAGCGCCAGCCCTCGGCAACCCACCGCTCCTGCTGCACCAGCATCTCACGCATGGCCTCGTTGGTCGGGTCGTTGAAGGACCAACCCTTCGAGATCGCCCACGGCAGCATGTTGAACTCACCCGCTCCGCCGGCCATGCCGACACCGGTCACACCGACGTAGCCGGCGTCGCTGGCCGCAGCCAGCGCTGCCTCGAACTCCTCCTCGGAGGTCGGGATGTCCAGGCCCAGCTCGTCGAGCAGGTCGAGGTTGACGTACAGGCCGGGGATGTTGCCGAAGGCCTGGGTGCCGAACTGCGCGCCGTCCTCGGCTCGCAGCACGTCGATCACGTCCGCGGGGAACAGGTCCGCGTCGGGGTAGGCGGCCCACAGATCGTCGATCGCGTCGACGGCGCCGGCCTGGTACAGCTCGGGCAGGTTGAAGGCCGCGATGATCGCGACGTCGAAGGATTCGCCGGCAACGGTCGCCGCGAGCAGCCGCTGCGCGAACCCGTCGTAATCCGAGAGCTCGGTCTGTACGGTGACGTCGGGGTACATGTCCTCGAACATCGAGGCCCAGACGCTCATGGCGTTGTTCAGACCGGGCACACCCTCGTCGTAGTTGTGCCAGACGGTGAGCGTGCCCGAGAAGTCGGACGCGGCCGCATCCTCGGCGGCCGCATCGTCGTCAGCCGCATCGTCGTCAGCGGCTGCATCGTCATCGGCCGCCGCGTCGTCAGCCGCCGCGTCGTCGGCGGGCGCGTCGGGCTCGTCCGCCGCATCGTCGCCGCCGCACGCGGCGAGGATCATGGACACGGCGGCGAGGAGGGCAATGACCCCCCGCGGCCAGGATCGGGTTCGCATGATGTCGCCTCCGTGGGTTCCGTGGTCGCCGCCCCCTGCGGGAAGGTCCGACCGTGACAGGCAGCGGAACCGTATAAAGTAAAAACAATCAACGTCAAGGTCCCGTTCACCGATCGGCCGTGCGCGACACACCTGGATCGGGCCACCCGCGCCCACCCCCAGCCGTCCACCCACGGCGGATCCGAGCAACCGACCGAACCGTTCGACCCCACCTCGAGCCCCCCAGACCGCACGCTACGACCGCAATCGGAGGACGCGACCCGAGCTCCGCATCGGCCACCGACCCCTCACCGACCCGACCTCACCGACCGAGCACGACCTGCCCCCACATCGCGCGCTGATCGCACACCGAGCGCTCGCCGATCCCCGTCGAGGACCTCATGGCCACCACGCCACCGACCCCAGCCGCCACGGCGCCCGGCGATACCCGACGCGCGTCGCGGACGATCGACCACCGGTACGCGCCGGCCACGACGTGGACATCGATCTGCCACCCGGACGATCCGCACAAGACGGTGGTCCGCGAGGACGGAGCGCTGCTGCACGGCTTCCGGTCCGCCAACACCGTCGACTGGAGCTTCGATCGGGCGATCGAGCTGCGAGCGAGCACCACCCATCGACCGCAGCGCATCCAGCAGTGGACCGAGGACGCCCGCACCCCGATCGTGGTCACCGAGGTGGTCTACCCCTTCCTCACCCTGACCCTGCGGGCTGCCGGTCACCAGACCGCCGACGGAGCCCGAGCCGACCTCATCGCGTGGCACCTCGACGTCCACGACGACGCCCCGCGGGGCTTGGTCACCGGCCTGCACATCGACATCCACCAGCGCGACGCGCGCTACCTGCCGCCTGCCTGGCACCCCTCGCACGTCGCGATCGCGTTCGACCCCGACGCACCGCCCGCGGGGGACATGTTCGTCGACGACGACCGCACGCCCGATGCGCACGACCTCGAGGCAGCACGTGTCGACCGCTGCCTGGTGTCGTTTCCGCTGCCGCTGGTCAGCTGGCACCCGACCGGCTACCGACCGGCGAGCGCGGTGCGCACCGTGCCGCAGGTCGTCGACCCCGGCGACCGGCTCGAGGGCGTGCTGGTGGTGCCGTTGACCGGCCCGGCGCCGTCCGCGATCACCGAGGGGTGGGCGCGCGCGGCGCTGGAGACCGAACGCACCTACTGGCGCGAGCTGGCCGCACTGGACCTGCCGCTGCACGTCCCCGATGCCGAGCTCATGGCGATGCTCGTGGCAGCCGCCCGCAACCTGCTGCAGGCACGCGACGTCGATGACCAGGGTCGCCCGCTGTTCCAGATCGGGCCGACGATGTACCGCAGCGTGTTCATGGTCGACGGCTACTTCCTGATCGAGACCGCCCGGCTGCTCGGGCTCGACGATGACGCCGACCACGCCGTGGCGGTCCTGCTCGACAAGGTCCGCCCCGACGGCTCGGTCAACTTCATGGCCGACCAGCTGCCCGATGACGCCTATCCCCATCACAAGGAGACCGGCATCGCGATCGCCACGGTCGTGCGCCAGTGGGAGCTGACCGGCGACGACGATGCGCTGCGCCGGCGGTGGCCGATCGTGTGCGACGCGGTCGGGTTCATCGCACGGCTGCGCGAGCAGGCCCGGGCGCTACCCACCGACCACCCCGCCCACGGGCTGATGCCACCCGCCTACACCGACGGCGGACTGTCGGGGGTACGCGGCGAGCTGTCGACTGCGCTGTGGACGCTGATCGGGCTGCGCGCGGCCGGGCGGGCCGCCGAGGTGGTGGCTCCCGAGGACCGCGACGAGCTCCTCCGCGCCGCCGACGAACTGCACACCGACCTCAAGCGGGTGCTCGACCGGCAGCTGGCGACCGACCACGCCGCGATCATGGCGTTGGACCCCACCGAGGCCCACCACACGATCCCGGGCCGCCGCAGTGCCTCGCTGCCCCACCGCATCAACCCGGGCACGGGAACCTGGGCGTTCGCCCAGGCGATCCACCCCGGCGAGCTGCTGCCCGGCGACCACCCGACGGTGACCCGCTTCCTCGACCTGCTCGAGCGCATCGACGACGAGCAGGGCATCCCGTCCGAGACCGGCTGGCTGCCCTACCGGTCGCTGTGGACCTACTACGCCGCGTTCGCGGCGAACGCGTGGCTGCACGGC
>SLLJ01000355.1 GCA_007134165.1 Nitriliruptoraceae bacterium
CGGGCCGGAGCCGGTTCCGGGATGTGGCTTACTGGCCGGTCACACGTGACCGCTCGAGTACGCCGCGTGGTCCAGCGTGGATGATCTGGCGTCCGGATGTGGAACGGCTTGTCACGTGCACGGGACTGGTCTTCTCGGGTGGGTACATGCGCAGCTCAGGGAAGGGTGGGCGGGGGGCCCGGTTCGGACTCGGTCGGCGGAGTGGGAGGATCCGGGGGGGATCCGCTGGCCCCGGCCGGCCCGGTGGTCCCGGCGGGTTCGGCCGCTTCGGTGGGTCCGCTGGTCCCGGTGGCCCCGGCGGGTTCGGCCGCTTCGGTGGGTCCGCTGGTCCCGGTGGCCCCGGCGGGCTCGGCCGCTTCGGTGGCTCCGCTGGTCCCGATCGCCTTGGTGGCCTTGGCGGCCTTGCGCGCGCGACGGGCCTGGCGCCGTCGGTCGACGTGGGCGCGGTAGGCCTCGACCACGGCCTCGGCCGGCCCGTCGGCGACCAGCTCACCGTGGTCGATCCACAGCACCCGGTCACAGACGTCGAGGATGGAGCGCATCGCGTGAGAGACGAGGAACACCGTCCCGGCCTCGGCGATCATCTCCTTGATGCGGGCGTCGGAGCGCTCCTTGAACTCGGCGTCGCCGACCGACAGTGCCTCGTCGATCATGAGGATGTCGGGCGTGGCCGCGGTCGCGATCGCGAACTGCAGCTTGGCGCGCATGCCCGAGCTGAACGCGCGCAGCGGCACGTCGACGAACTCCTCGGCGTCGGCGAACTCGATGATGTCGTCGAAGCGTTCGGTGAGCACCGTGCGGGGCACACGCAGCGCAGTCCCGCCGAGGAAGACGTTCTGCCGGGCTGAGAGGTCCGGCTCGAGCGCTGCGCGGACTCCGAGCAGCACCGGGGTCGAGCGCACCCGCACCCGACCCGAGGTGACCGGGACCAGTCCGCCGATGGCGCGCAGGAGACTGGACTTCCCCGAGCCGTTGTGCCCGATGATCCCGACCGCCTCACCGATTCCGACCGTGAACGACACGCCCTTGAGCGCGTGGATGCGGCGCATCTCGCGCTCGCGGAGGTCGCCGGCGAGCAGGCGTTGCAGACTCCGGCGGCGTTCGACGTGGATCCGGTAGTCGACCGTGACCCGGTCTGCGACGACCGCGGGAAGGTGGGGATCGGCGAGCACCGTGCGAACGCCGGGCGGGGGCAGCGAGGCCTTAGACACCGCTGTACCGATCCTCAGCGCGGCGGAAGTACACGAAGCCGGCGACCAGCAGCACCGCGGCCCACAGCGTGCCGACGATCCACACCCGGGGTTCGAACGAGGTGCCGAGCACCAGCTGGCGGTTCATCTCCAGCACGTTGTAGACCGGGTTGGCCTGCAGCAGCCAGCGAAGCGGATCCTGGGGGACGAGCTGGTCGTTGATCGGGATGATGACCCCGGAGACGTACAACCCGAGCCGCAGCACGAATGGCAGCAGGTTGGAGAAGTCCCGGAAGTGGAACGTGAAGCGGGCGGCGAACAGCGCCAGGCCGAGGTTGAGCACGGCCTGGATCGCCAGCGCCACCGGCAGCAGCAGCCACCGCCAGCTCGGCTGCTCACCCATCAGCAGTACCAGCACCAGCATCGTGCCCAGCGCATACAGGTAGGTGGTGGTCTGCGCGATCAGCACCCCCAGTGGCAGGATCGTGCGGGGGAAGAACAGCGAGCGCACCAGCCGCCGGCTACGCACCACCGAGGAGGCACCCGACTGCACGCTGCTGCGCGTGTAGCCGTAGACAATCACCCCCACGGTCAAAAAGGGCAGGAAGTTCTCGACCCCGCGCCGGCCCTCGATGCCGAGGATGACCTGGAAGATCAGGTAGTAGATCGCGATCAGCAGCATCGGGTTGAGCAGGTACCAGGCGCGGCCCAGCATCGTGTCCTGGTTGCGGGCCTGCAGCTGGCCGAGCGGCACCGTCAACGCGAACTCGCGGTGCTCCCACAGCTGGGCCAGGTAGCGCCGCAGCCCAACCTGCGCGCCGATCTCGACCAGGTCGGGATCGGCGGCGCTCGCGACGGCCTGCTGGCGGTGATCGGGGTGGGGTCGGAGATCGTCGGGGACGACCGGGCGCCGTGGGGCGCTGGGCATACGCTGACCTTCGATCTCGGCACGTGCTGACCGCGACAACGTAGCGACGGCACCGACCCAGCGACCCGCTGGTCCCGAGCGGGGAAGGCAGCTCAGCGGGTGGGTACGGCGGTCGAATCCGCCGTCGTGGTTGAATCGGGAGCCAAGCAACGCACGCAGGAGCGCACGTGGAGTCGACGTCACCGGTGCTGCCCGCACCCTTGCACGATGCCTGGTACGTCCAGCAATCGGCGCTGCGGCGGCGGCTGCAAGTGCTGCTGCTGCCCCGGCAGGTGCTGCTGGCCGGGCCCGGAGACCCCGTCCCCACCCGGCCCGCGTTCGCGCACGGTGTGCCGGCGGCATCCACCATGGCGGCGGTGACCTTCTGCCAGGACAAGCGACTGCGGCGGGCCCTGCTCGGACGTGCGGGAGTGTCCGTACCCCGTGGAGCGACCTTCAGCTCGCGCGGACTCGATGCCGCCGTGACCTTCTGCGAGCGGATCGGCTGGCCGGTGGTGCTCAAGGAGGCGATCGGGGAGAACCCGTCGCGTCAGATCGCGGACATCGACGGTCCGGAGCAGCTGCGCCGCGCCTTCGACGCGCTACGCACGGAGGCTGCGGACACCGCAACGCCCGGGGCGAGCCTCGAGCGGGCCGGCTACGCACAGAACCGGCTGAATCTGGAGGAGGACGAGCACGGCCGGTCCCTGGTGCCCCTGCGGACCCGATTCCTCATCGAGGAGCAGCGCCCGGGACGACGGGTGCGGGTGCTCTCGGGCGTCGAGCCGCTCCGGGTCGCGCTGCAGCGTCGTCCCGACGGCGGATGGCAGGAGGCGACGGACGCGGTCGACCCCCGCTGGTTCGCCGTCGGAGACGCGGCGCGGCGCGCCCTGCCCGGACTGGCGTTTGCTGGCGTGGAGCTGCTCGTGGACGACCGGCATGCCGACCGTGAGCCGCGCGTCCTGGAGCTGCTCGAGCGCCCCCGGCTTGCCGAGGTGCACCAGGCCCGTGCACCGCTGGCCGCGCAGGTCGCCGACGCCCTGTTCGTCGCGCAGGCAACGCGGGCCGGGGTGGTTCTGCCCGACGCGGACCCCGGCTCGGTGGACTTCGAGGTCCGCGTCGAGGGACTCCGCGCACCTGGCTCGACCCTTGACTCGGTCCTCGACCTGGCTCGACGCCGGGGAGTGCAGACCGACCTCGGCGTGGTGGATCCGGCGGCGGGAACCATCAGCGGTCACCTGGCCGGCGATGCGGCGGACGTAGCTTGGATCACCGAGGTGCTCGCCGGACGTTTCGCGTTGCCTGACAGCGCGACGTTGATCCACCTGCAACCACGCGGTGGTGCGCGTGCGGGCCGTCCATCCAGCTACCCACCGACCGAGCAGCGCCCGGTCGATCGGGCCTGCCGAAGCACTCGCCCTGCGCCCCCGGAACCGGCCGCACCTGCCACCCCGGGGACCTCGCCGAGCAGCCAGCCCACCGGCGTGGTGCTCCGACTCGCCGAGGTGGGTCCACCGCCGGCGACCGACGTCGACGCCGCAACGCCGACCGAGCTGGTTGCCGAGATCGACCTCGCGCTGGCGGCGGGCCGAATCCTGGTCCGGGAGTCGGTCACCCTGCCTGACGCCGTCGTCGCTGACGACTGGGCCGAGCTCGAGCTCCTCCTGGCGTCGGTGGCCTGGTCTCCCTCGGAGGCTGGCGGGTCGGACCGGCCCGCGACCGAAGCCCAGCTCGCGCCGGTGCTCGCCGCGCGTGATCGGTTGCAGGCGCAGGCCGAGCCGCAGCATGCTGCCGCGGGGCCGGCCTCCGCCGGTGCCCGGTCCGACGCGCTCGCGCCCTCGCGCCGAGCGCTGCTGGGCGCGGCGGCCGCGGTGGTCGAGTTGGCCCTCGACGCGGTCGGTGCCACGACGATGTCACCGACTGCGTCCTCGGACCGCCCAGGAGACCCGGCGGCACGGTGGGTGTTCGACCGCCGCCGGGCCATCAGCCTGCCGCCGCCGCTGCCCGCCACGGTCGACGGCCACCCAGTCAACGAGTTCTCCGATGCCAACGTCATCGCGATGCTCCCCAAGGACGGGACCAAGGGCCATCTGCTGGAACGCGAGGCGCTGCGGTTCGGGTTGGACAGCGAGCGTTTCCCCAACGGCAGCTTCGTGGCCAGCGACGAGGCTGGGCGCCGACTGAACTTCAAGTGGGGGAGGTCACCGATCGCCAGTGCGGTGTCGCTCTCGCTGTGCACCTACAAGGAGGCGACCCGAGCACTGCTCGACCACGCTGGCGTTCCGGTGCCCCGCGGACGGGCGTTCGCCGCCGAGGAGCACGAGGCGGCGCTCGCCTATGCGCAGCAGCTGGGGTACCCGGTGGTCTGCAAGCCGGTCGCCGGTCTGCGGGGCATCGGCGTGGTCTCGGACATCAGCGGGCGGGCCGAGCTCGAAGCGGCGCTCGAGTTGCTCGTAGCCAGCGAGCTCGGGGCCGACGACTTCGTCGTGGAGCAGCACGTCCACGGTCACGACTACCGCATCGTGGTGGTCGAGGGCGAGGTGGTGGCCGCCGTCCTACGACGGCCCGCGTCGGTCGTGGGAGACGGTCGGCACGCCGTCATCGACCTGATCGACGCCAAGAACCGTCAGCGTCGCCACAATCCGCATCTGAGGTCCCGGCCCCTGCAGGTCAACGAGTCGACGGTCTACCAACTCCAACGTGCCGGCCTGGACCTGTGGTCGATCCCCGAGGCGGGGCAGCACGTCGTGCTGGCCAACTCCGCGAACCTGTCGCAGGGCGGGGACAGCGTCGAGGTGTCGGACGAGCTGCACCCTTCGGTCCGGGCCGCAGCGCTGGCGGCCGTCGAGGCCGTCCCGGAGCTCGGGTTCTGCGGGATCGACCTGCTGCTCGAGGATCATCGGCGGCCGCTCGACGACCAGTCCGCCGCCGTCATCGAGCTCAATGCCCACGCCGCGATCGGCAGCGCCCAGTACCCCGCGGTGGGAACTCCACGGGAGGTCGCACGCGAGTTCCTCCGGGCCTGTGCCCGACGTGAGGGGTTACGCCTCAGGCCCGAACCGGCCGAGCGGCTCAGCCTCGCCGTGCGGGTGCGTGGTCGGTTCGAAGACGACGCCTACGCATCGTGGCTGAAGGCGACCGCCGACGAGATCGGCGTGGACGGCTGGGTCCGACGCCGAGGTGACCGCGAGGTGCGTGCCCATCTGCAGGGTCCGGCGGACGCGGTCGCCGCCCTGGGCTACAAGGCCATCAGCGGGCCGACGGGCAGCTTCCCCTCCTCGGTCAGGTTGCGTCAGGTCGAACCCGAGCGCACGTCGGGCTTCGTGCTGCGCCGTGCGCGCTCCCACGACCTGCCACGGCCGGTACGGAAGATGGCCGGTGCTGCGCGCCAACG
>SLLJ01000055.1 GCA_007134165.1 Nitriliruptoraceae bacterium
CTGCAGCACCAGGTGGTGACCGAGGTCGTCGCGCCCGAGGTCGCAGGCCGCGTTGTCGAACCGCTGCGGGCGGCGGGTCCGCTCGTGAAGGACGGCGACGAGCGCCTGGAACTGCTGCTCGTCGACCGGCGCCGGGCGGTAGTCGTTGCGCCGGTTGTCCGAGGTGATCGGGTACAGACGCAGGGTCAGTCGGCGGTCGGTCAGGCCCCCCGCGACGTGCAGCATCGCCACGAGTCCGTAGGGCAGGATCCCGCGCTGGTACTCGTACCGATCGAAGCGTCCCGGGGAGTGGAACAGGGCGTTACCAAGGCCGTAGACCACCCAGGACCCGGCCCGCAGCTCGATCTGCTGCAGGCAGTGTGCGCCGTGGCCGACGACGAGGTGGGCCCCCGCGTGCAGCAGCTGCTGCGCGAGCTCACGCTGACGTCGGGTGCGCCACCGGTAGTTGGACCCCCAGTGCGGGAAAGCGACGTGCAGGTCGCGGCGGCTGCCACCCGGCAGGCCCGCAGCTCGCAGCTCGGATCGATGCAGCGGTCGGCAGCCGGCCCGCTCGTCCCCGGCGTAGAAGGCGTAGGTAGTGTCGTAGGGCTCCCGCCACTCGAACCCGGCGTGCACCACGACGTGACCGCCCCCGCTGCGCCAGGGCAGCCGGCGACGGAACGGTTGACGACTGCTGGTCAGATCCTGACCGACACCGGCCACGTCGATACCGGCCTCGGCGAGCACCGTGATGGTGTGCCGCAGGCCGTCGGGCCCGTGATCGAGCGCATGGTTGTTCGCCAGGCTCACCACGTCGACGCCGAGTTCACGGAGCACTGCGGGGACCTCTCGAGGGCTGCCCCAGTGCACGTAGGGCTTGCTGCCGGCGAACGGGGAGGCGATCCGGGACGGGTCGACCAGCGGGGTCTCGAGGTTGGCGACCGTCAGGTCGGCCGCCTCGAAGAACGGCCGCAGGTGGGTCAGCCCATCGAGGTACCCGCGCTCGGCCAGGATCCGTGCGCCGGCGCTGGGGTAGCTCTCCCCGAAGTGCAGGTCGCCGAGCAGCAGGAGGCGGTAGCCGGGCTGGTTCACGGCCGACGCCGGCACGTGCCCGGCACGCCCTGGACCCCACAGGGTCGTGTCGGGCTCACGGTCGGGCTCACGGTCGGTCTCCGGCCGACTCTGGTTGCGGGTGGCATTCGACCAGGTCGGGTCGGGCCGACCGGGGTCCCTTGATGCTGCGGGCGGCGAGCACAGCGACCCGTTGCGTCGGGCCCGACGCCGTGGCCTTCACGGTGCCGTCGGGCAGGTTGTCGACCGAGATGTCCACCTCGAGGTCGTCCGCCAGGCGGCGCAGCCAGCGTCGCAGTCCGACGCCCTGGACCTCCCCGTGGACGCGCAGGGTGGCCGTCACCTGGGAGACGGGTGGGGGCAGTGTCACCCCGTTGAGGGCACAGGTGTGGGTCAGGATGCTGCGTGCCACGTTGCGAGGCGGACCGGCCATCGGGTAGTGCTGCCCGGCGATGGCCGGGACCGAGTTGACCTCGCAGATCGCAGCGGCCTGCTCGTCCACCGCGCGCGTGTGGTCGGCGAGCAGCAGGTCGATGCCGGCATGTTCGAGCCCGGGGATCGCCGCCAGGGCGGCGGTTGCGACCGCCAGGACGCTTGGATGGGTCTGGTCGATCACCTGCTCGACCTCGCCGCCCTGCGTGAGGTTCGCGGCCAGGCTCAGCCGGACCGTACGACCGGCCTCGGGGACGTCGTCGGGGCGCAGCCCCTGCCGCTGGAGCTCGAAGCGGGTCTCGTCGTTGAGCTTGATCGGGTAGGCCGCATGTCCCGGGTTCAGCCGGCGCCGCCGGTTGCGATCGTCGATGAGTTCGGTGATGCGGCGCCGACCGTCACCCACGACCTGCGCCGGACGTCTGCGGATCACCGACACGACCCGATCGCCGACCACCGTCAGGCGGTAGTCGTCGCCGTCGACGTGCTGCTCCACGATGAACCGCGGCGCGGACACACCCAGGCGCGTGCGCATCGCATCCAGCGCCCAGCGCACCTGCTGCGGGCTCGTCAGCCCGGTGGCGACACCGACCCCGCCGGTGCCGGTCGCCGGCTTGACGACGACCGGGAAGCCGAGCTGCTGTGCGTAGCGTCTGGCGGCCTGGCGGTCCTCCCAGGCGAACTCGCGTCCCTCGGGCGTGGGCAGCCCCTGGCGGTGCAGCAGCTTGCGGGTCAGTTCCTTGACGCCGCACACGAAGTAGGCGGGGCGGGAGGTGTGGTTCGACGCGGTCCAGTAGAACGACATCGGCAGACCGCCGTCCGGCGGCGACGCGGTGAATAGCAGCGGACTGATCCGTGCCGTGTGCAGTCCGTGGGCGATCGCCTCCATCTCGAGCAGGTGGCTGTCGATCGCCTTGCGGTTCATCGCCACCAGCGCCGCGACGAGTGCCTGGTCGGATCCGGCCGGCGGGGACGAGGACGTCGCGTCGGCAGGCACCGGCTCGGAGCCCTGCGAGGATCGGGGGCGCCGGGCGCGCCGCCGCACGTAGGGCTCGAGTGCCTCACGCTGCAGTTGCGTGCCGATCCCCGGCTCCCGCTGGTCGATCAGCACGGCGCTGCGGCCGCGGTAGGCCAGCACCGGAGCTGCGATCCGGGCCTCGACGTTGCCCGGAGGTGCGCTGGTGAACTCGTCCAGGCGCGGGAACGAGCGGGCCAGCGACCGCAGAGCCCAGGCCGTGATGTCGCTGGTGGCGAGCATCCCGCCGAGGTAGACGTGCAGATCGGGGTCGTGCTCGTGCGCCGCACGGGCGACGTCGAGCGCCGCCAGTAGTCCTCCGGACTTCTGGATCTTGATGTTGATCGCCCGGCAGCCTCCCGCGTCGATCAGTGCGTGGAGATCGTCGAGGTCCCACAGCGACTCGTCGGGCATGATCCGAAGGTCGATCTTCCGGCCGCGGCGGCGGGTGACGAGACGGTCCGCGAGCCGCTGGAGCTCGGGCAGGTGCTGCCCGTCCTCACCCGGGACCGGTTGCTCGACGATCAGTCGAGGTGGCAGATCCCCGCGCTGTGCCGATGCGGCCACGGCGGTGACGAACTCGACCGCGACCTCGGGGTCCATGCCCTCGTTGACGTCGATCCACAGCGGCTTGCTCGCCCGGACCCGGCGGTTGACGCGGTGGGCGTGTTCAAGCAGCTGCAGGTCCCGGTCCGGATCGCCGGAGCCCTTGAGTCGGGTCACCGGGAAACGCCGTGCCTGCTTCACCAGCCGTCGCGTGCGGGCGGCGGTGTCGAGGTGGCTCGGGATGGTCGAGGCGGTGATGCCGACCCGGTCGCGGTGCCTGCCGAGCAGGTCGGTGAGCTGCACGTCCCGGCTGCGGGCGGCCAGATCGAGCAGGGCCATCTCCAGCCCGGTCTGGGAGGCCCGGAACGGTCGTGATCCGCGCTCGGGCGACGCGGTCTGGGCGGCCAGAGAACGGAAACCCTCGGACAGGGCGCGTACGTCCTGCACCGCGTCGGCGTTCGTGCCCACGTCGATGGTGGCACCCGGCAGTGACTCCGCGGCGCGGCGCAGGAACGCCCACGACTCCCGGCGCTGATCGCCGGTGAGACGGTTGCGAGGGTTGGCCTCACCGACGCCCCGGATGCGGTCGTCACCACGCCGCGCGGTGACGAGGACCACCTGGTTGCGGGAGGCGTTGACCTCCCCGCGGGCGGTGCTGAAGGTGCGCTTCATCGGCATGAGGTAGTCGAACAGCTGCACCCGCGTGATGACCAGTCGCTCCGGCCCGTCTTGGCTGGCTCGCCTCACGCTTGCTCCTCGCCGGTGGGTGCGGCCCGGCCCGCGCAGACGGCTCAGGGTCCGGGGTTGGATCCTCGGGGGTCGTCGGCCGTGCGATCGACCAGGCAGAGCGTATGGCGGTGCTTGCCCGTCGGGGTCGTGGCGATGGCGTCGACGACGGCCACCTCGAGGTGTACCGGGCCGCCCAGCAGCCGCGCCAAGGGTTCGGTGAGCAGGTGGTGCACCTGGGCGTCGACCTCAGCCGGACCCCGATCTGCGAGCACCACCCGGACGGTGACGGCGTCGGGGGCGGTCTGCAGCAGCTGGTAGCCGCGGACGCCCTGCAGCCCGTACAGACGGGTGCGCAGTGCCCCGGCGTGCACCAGCGCTCCCTCGCGGGTCACGAAATGCTCCGTGATCCGTCCGGTCACCCGCGCCAGTCGGGGCCAGGCCCGGGGCAGCAGATGGCCCCCGCCTGGTGTCACGCGGGATGGTGCCGCGGCAGAGGTGGCCCAGGCCGCACGGTCGCCCAACCGGTAGCGGATCAGGGGCATGGATCCGTTGGTCAGGCTGGTCACCAGCACCTCGCCGTCCTGCCCGTCGACGCAGGGCTCGCCGGCGTCGTCGACGATCTCGACCTGCACGTGCAGAGGTGGGACCGCCAGGCCGTCGTGTGCGGCGGTCTCGCAGGCGATGTCGGACACCTCTCGGGTGCCGTACCGGTCGAACACTGGCGCTCGGAACGCTGCGGTGATCCGGGCGCGCATGTCGTCGGTCAGCACGCCGGCCGTGCTCATCACCGCTCGTGGTGGGGGGAGCGCTCGTCCCCGCGCCAGCAGGTGGCGCGCCCAGACGTCGAGGCTCTCCGCGTAGCCGAGCACCTGCACGGGACGCTGTCGATCGGCGAGCGTCGCCCAGCGGTCCAGCTCGCGCCCGTCGATCCGGGAGGCGTCGACCCAGACCTCGTGCTTGGCGAGGTGGCGCAGTCGGGTGCTCAGCGCCGGGTGACGGCGGGTGTCGCGGCTGGCCGCCCCCCAGACCACGAGCTTGGCCTCGCCGGGCACGTAGCCGGTGAAGGCGTCGAAGGTCGTCTTGATCGCCCGGGTCCACGCCAGATACCGGCGGTCCTGGGTGACCACCACCGGTTCCCCCGTCGACCCGCCCGTGGTGTTGGTGTAGGCGCCCCGCCCTCGCAGGTCGCGGATGGTGAAGCGGTCGGGGTCGGTCGACAGCTCCTCCCGCGTCAGGGGGGCGAGTCCCGCCAAGCGGTCGAGGTCGACCCGGCCGGCCCGGACCACGCCCGCAGCCTCGAGCCGAGCGCACCAGCCGGGACTGCTCGCCCAGGCGTGGCGCAGCAGCACCCGCAGCCTGAGCTCGCACAGCCGGCGCACCTCGACGTCGTCGAGGACCGCGGCGCGCAGCAGCAGCTGCTGCTCGCGGGAGGTGGCCTGCCAGGCGCGGCCGAGCATCGGGCGCAGCCGGGGCCTCATCGTGCGGGCCAGCGGTCGTCCCGGGTACGGTCGCGGCGCGGGGTCGTCGGGCGCCGGGGTCGCATGCCGGCGCCGAGGTAGGCCGAGCGAAGCCGCGGGTCCTCGAGCAGCGGGCCGAACAGCTGCGGGTACACCACGTCGAGGCGGTTGGCGGCATCGACCAGCACCAACTCGTCACCCACCAGCAGGTAGCTGAAGCCGATCGCCGCGAGGTTGGGGAACCGTCGCGCGAGCGC
>SLLJ01000277.1 GCA_007134165.1 Nitriliruptoraceae bacterium
GGTGTCGGACATGCTCGAGCCTTCCATCGGGGGTCATGCGGGTTCGTCGACCGGGCGCGGCCCGGCACGGGGGATCACCACGGCCCGGGCCTCGGCCGGGTCGGGGTCGTACAGCACGCGCACCAGCACGATCGCGAGCCCGAGGCCGAGCCCCTGCCCGAGCAGGAAGCCGGGCACGGAGGCCGGGACGATGCCGGTGTAGGTGTCGCTGAGCGTGCGGGCGATCGTCACCGCGGGGTTGGCGAACGACGTCGAGGCGGTGAACACGATCGCGGCCGCGATGTAGGCGCCGACCCCGGCCGCGACGACCCGACCGGCCCCGGAGCGCACCAGGCCGAAGATCACCACGATCAGGCCGGCGGTGGCCAGCACCTCCGAGGCGACCAGCGCCGGGCCGGACCGCAGGGTGGTCGCCACCTCGACCACCGGCCGACCGAAGGTCAGGTTGGTGAAGCCGACCCCGGCCACCGCGCCGAGCACCTGGGCCCCGATGTACCCGCCGGCCCGGCTCCAGGTGATGCCCCCGAACCAGGCGTCCGCCAGGCTCACCACCGGGTTGAGGTGCGCGCCGGACACCGGGCCGAAGGTCAGGATCAGCGCAACCAGCGCGAGCCCGACCACCACGGCGTGCTGGAACAGCGCGGTGCCGCCACCGCCCGGCCCCACCACGATGCCAGAGCCCACGATCGCGGCCAGCAGCGACGCGGTGCCCAACGCCTCGGCGGCCAGCCGCCGCACGCCCACGGACATCAGGCCGCCCCCTGCCGGCTGGCCGCCAGCACCTCGATGCGCTCGGTGAGCTCGTCGTAGGCCGCCTCGAAGGCCGCGGGCCCCCCGCCGACCGGGTCGGACACCGACCAGTGCAGCATCGGGACCGCGAAGGGTGGGCCGGCCTCGTGCGCCCGGTCGCAGACCGACACGACCAGGTCGGGCGCGTGGGTGACCTCGTCGTAGCCCTGCGGCCGCGCGTCACCGAACTGAAGCCCGTGCCGGGCCGCGGTGGCCCGCGCGAGCGGGTGCACCTCGGCGGCGGGTTCCTGGCCGGCCGAGCGGGCCGGGCACCCGGTGCGCGTGCGCCACAACGCCGCAGCGAGCTGCGAGCGGGCCGAGTTGGCCGTGCACACGAACAGCACGTCGTCGGCGGCGAGCCGGGTGGCCGGCGCCAGCACGCGCAGCGCGGCGGAGCACAGACGCACGTAGCGACGTCGGGCGTCGCCCTGCGAGGGTCCGCGCTCGACCACGCCGGCGGCTTCGAGCACGCCGAGGTGGAAGGCCACGAGGTTGGAGCCGAGCCCGGTCAGCTCGGCGAGCCGGCTCGGTGGCTGATCCGACAGCCGTAGCGCATCGACGATCTCGAGGCGGTGGACGTCCCCGAGCGCACGGTGGATGGCCGCCCGCTGGGCGGTGTCGGCGGCGACGGTTCCCTCGATTCCCATTGCCTCAATCATAGTCGAGGTTTCTTGGGCCGTCCAACCCGACTCGTGGCACCGCGGCTGGTGGCAGACGGCCGGGTCCCGGACCCGAGGACCGACGGTGGCGATCGTGGCGTGCCCCGCCGGTGGGGAGGACGAACTGCGCAAGGGCCGGGCCCACCAGGACGGCATCGAGCTCACCTGCGAGCGCTGCGGAGCCGCCGGGGAGCGGGACGTGACCCCGACCTGCCGGCTTTGTGGGGCACAGGATCTGCAGGGCGTGCCCACCTCGACGCGGCGAGAGCACGGCCTCGGCGAGCAGTGGGCACCCTCGGGGATCCGGCTCGCCTACTACTGCTGGGATTGCCAGGGGGCGGACGTCACCGCAGCCAACCCCCGGCCCGGCCCCCAGCCGCCACCCGGTGGACGGCGCGACCCGGGCCCCGATCGCGCCGCTGAGTCCGTCCTGTCCTACGCTCCCGCGCGAGGTCTCCGCCATGACGCCCCCACCCCTCAGGAGGTCCCCGGTGCGGCTGCTCGACGAGCATGGCCCCCGCTACGACCTGACCTACGAGGACGTCTTCCTGGTTCCCCAGCGCTCCTCGGTCCACTCGCGGCTCGACGTGGATCTCACCACCGTCGACGGCTCGGGCACGACGCTGCCGCTGGTCGCCGCGAACATGACGGCCGTGTCCGGCCGCCGGATGGCCGAGACCCTGGCCCGCCGCGGCGGCCTGGCCGTGATCCCCCAGGACATTCCCCTGGACATCGTCGCCGAGGTCGCCGCCGAGGTCAAGCGGTGCCACCCGGTGTTCGAGACCCCGATCACGGTCGCGCCGCACCACACGGTCGGCTACGCCCTCAACCTGCTGCCCAAACGCTCGCACGGCGCGGCGGTGGTGGTCGACGAGCAGCGGCCGGTGGGCGTGGTGACCCTGGTCGACCTCGACGGCGTGGACCGCTTCACCCAGCTCTCCCAGGTCATGTCCCGCGACCTGGCGAGCCTGCCCGACCGCATCGACCCGGTGCAGGCCTTCGACCGGCTCGCGGAGTTCCGCCACCGGCTGGCGCCCGTGGTGGACGACGGCGGCCACCTGCGGGGGATCCTCACCCGTCTCGGGGCGCTGCGCTCGACGCTGTACCGCCCCGCCCTCGACAGCCGCGGGCAGCTGCGGGTGGCTGCGGCCGTCGGCGTTTCCGGTGATGTTCGGACCCGCGCCTCGGGACTGCTCGAGGCCGGCATCGACGTGCTGGTGCTCGACACCGCCCACGGCCACCAGGACCGGATGCTCGAAGCCGTCGCCGCCGTGCGCGCCCTGGATCCGGCGGCGCCTCTGGTCGCCGGCAACGTCGTGACCGCCGCGGGCGTGCGCGAACTGATCGAGGCCGGGGCCGACATCGTGAAGGTCGGCGTCGGTCCGGGCGCAATGTGCACGACCCGCATGGCGACCGGGGTGGGCCGCCCGCAGTTCTCGGCGGTGGCGCACTGCGCGGCCGCGGCCCGCGAACTCGGCGGGCACGTCTGGGCCGACGGTGGGGTCCGCCACCCCCGCGACGTGGCTCTGGCGCTGGCCGCCGGCGCCTCGAACGTGATGGTGGGATCCTGGTTCGCCGGCACCCACGAGTCGCCCGGCGACCTCGAGCACGACCCCGATGGGCGGCCCTACAAGGTGTCGTTCGGGATGGCCTCCGCCCGCGCGGTGCGTCAGCGCACCGGCGACGACACTCCCTTCGAGCGCGCCCGCAAGGCGCTGTTCGAGGAGGGCATCTCCTCGGCCCGCCAGTACCTCGACCCCGACCGCCCCGGCGTGGAGGACCTCGTGGACGTCATCGTCGCTGGCGTGCGCAGTGCCTGCACCTACGCCGGTGCGGACACGCTCGAGGCGCTGCACGAACGCGCCGTGGTCGGCGTGCAGACCCGGTCGGGGTACGAGGAGGGCCGTCCGCTGTCGGCCGGGTGGTGAGGTCTCACGACGGCCACCACGCGATCGTCAGCGGCGCGAGAACCAGCGCCGGGAGCAGGTTCGCGACCCGGATGCTGCGCACCTCGAGCAGCCGCAGCCCGATGCCGACGACCAGGATGCCGCCGGTCGCGGTCAGCGCATCGAGCATCGGCTCGGTGAGCACCGGCGCCAACCGACTCGCGGCCAGGGTGATCCCGCCCTGCAGCAACAGCAGCGGCAGGGCGCTGAAGGCCGGGCCGATCCCCAGCGCGCTCGCGAACGCAAGCACGACGACCCCGTCGAGCAGGGCCTTGACCGCCAGCAACTGGTAGTCCCCGGTGAGCCCGTCCTGCAGCGCCCCGAGGAT
This sequence comes from Nitriliruptoraceae bacterium, assembly GCA_007134165.1. Taxonomy (GTDB): domain Bacteria; phylum Actinomycetota; class Nitriliruptoria; order Nitriliruptorales; family Nitriliruptoraceae; genus SKJO01. The sequence goes on from SLLJ01000277.1 coordinate 3,723, forward strand.
CGCCAGCGGCCCCACGCACACGACCAGGCTGGCGACCACGAAACCCTCGACGAAGCGGTGCCGGGGCTCGTGGGGCGGGTGCAGGTCAGCCAGCGCGTCCCGGTCGGGCCCGGACGGTTCGGGTTCGAACGGTTCGTTCCCACCCCGCATCACCAGATCCCGGAGGCGCTCACCGACCACGGTGAGCCAGCGTTCGAGGTCGACGAGCTCGCCGATCACCCCGCCGACGATCAGCGAGCCGAGCACGACCAGGACCCCGGCGCGTCCGGCCACGACCTGCAGCTGCGGCCCGAAGGCGGTCAGGCCGTCCGCGATGCCCAGCACGATCACGAACACGGCGAGCACGTCGGTCACGCCGCTGCGCACGCGCAGCGGGAGCCGATTGCCCAGCAGCGCGCCGGCGACGCCTCCGACCACGATCGCAGCGGCGTTGAGCAGAGTCCCGGTCATGGCACCGGTGCGCTCAGGATCAGGCGAACAACTCGTCGATCCGCGCCTTGACCTCGGGGGTCAGCCGCTCGAGCGCGTCGAGCGCTCCGAGGTTCTCGTGGACCTGCTCGACCCGGGAGGCGCCGGTGATCACGGTGGACACGTCGGGGTTGGCTGCGCACCACGCGATCGACAGCTGCGCGAGGCTGACCTCGAGTTCCTCGGCGATCCGTGCGAGCTCACGGACCTTGGCGTTGCGCTCGGGGTCGGTGAGGAACTCGCGCAGCCAGCCGTAGCCCGGCAGGTTGGCGCGGCTGTCCTCGGGCACACCGTCGAGGTACTTGCCGGTCAGCAGGCCCGAGGCCAGTGGCGACCAGATCGTGGTGCCGAGCCCGATGTCCTCGTAGAGGCGCTTGTAAAACCGTTCGACAGGCTTGCGGTGGAACAGGTTGTACTGCGGCTGCTCCATGATCGGCTTGTGCAGGTGGTGGCGCTCCGCGATCTCCCAGGCGGCGCGGATCTCGTCCGCGGACCATTCGGAGGTGCCCCAGTACAGCGCCTTGCCAGCGCTGACCATGTCCGACATCGCCCACACGGTCTCCTCGATGGGCGTGTCGGGATCGGGGCGATGGCAGAACACCAGGTCGACGAAGTCCATGCGCAGGCGCTCGAGCGAGGCGTCGATCGCCTGCGCGAGGTACTTGCGGTTGAGCGTGTTGCGCGTGTTGACCCCGTCGTGGATGCCCCAGAAGAACTTGGTCGACACCAGGTAGCTGTGCCGCGGCCAGTCGAGCTGCTCGAAGACGCGACCCATGATCGCCTCCGACTCCCCTCCGGCATAGATCTCGGCGTTGTCGAAGAAGTTCATGCCGCCGTCGTAGGCCGCCTGCAGGCAGGCCAGCGCCTTGTCGTCGTCGAGTTGACTGTTGAAGGTCACCCAGGAGCCGAAGCTCAGCACGCTGACCTTGACCCCGGAGCGGCCGAGCCGCCGGTACTGCATCTCCACGTCGTCGTCCTCGTCGTCCGTACCCTGCCGCCGACGGCCGCCGACGGTCCTACCAGCCTAATGGGGCGACCCCGACCGGCGCCGCGAGATCGTTCCCACGACCACCGTCGCGGTCATCTGGTGGAGCGCGGCGGTGTCCGACCGCCGGTACCGGGCGCGGGCACCGCGCCGTTGGTTGGTGCACGGTCGTGGTCGGCGGTGCCTGAACCCACACCCCCGACCCGCGCCCCCGGGACAGGAGGGGAGCATCCTTCGCCGCGAGGCTCTGCGCGAGGCCGCCGCCGGGATCGAGGCACGGACCCCGA
>SLLJ01000444.1 GCA_007134165.1 Nitriliruptoraceae bacterium
ACACCCGCGCGCTGAGCGCCCTTTCGGGTCGAGGACCTCTCAGGCGGCGCTGATCGACAGCACGGTAGCGCTGGCCGGCTGGTTGACGTGGATCATGACCCCGTGGTCGGCCAGTTGCCGGCCGGTGAGCCGCACCCCGCCTTGGGCGTACCACCCCGGTGCGTGCCGCTGCGGACCGGTGAAGTCGGTCAGGCAGGGCACGAGCCGGACCTCGTAGTGCCGGTCGGGGACCAGCCCGGGGCAGCGCACCGCCGGCGGACGTCCCGACGGCGAGGTGGTCAGCTGCGCGTGGCAGAACAGCGCCCGCTCCGGGGTTACGACTCCATGCACGATCGCGGCGGGGTCGGGGTGGTCGACGCGGACGACCCGGCCGCCGTGGAGCACCGGGCGCCACTGCCGGTGCAGATCGATGGCCTCGGCGAGCCGGGCCCGGTCCTCGGGGTCGGCGGTGGTCAGGTCCCACTCGAAGCCGAAGTGGCAGAAGATCGCGGTGGCGAGCCGGAACGACAGCGTGGCGGTCCGGAAGGTGGTGTGTGCGGTCGGTGGGCCGACGTGGCTGCCCAGCAGTTCCGGCGGCAGGAGGTAGGAGGCACCGCGCTGGATGCGCTGACGCTCGAGGGGATCGTTGCAGTCCGAGGTCCACACGCGCTGCGCCAGGCCCAGGATGGCCAGGTCGATGCGGCCGCCGCCCGACGCGCAGCTCTCGATCTCCAGGCCCGGATGCGCCGCGAGCAGAGCGTCCATCAGCCCGAGGGCCGCGTGGACCTGCGCGTGGCTGCCCGGACGACGTTCGTGTTCGGCGGCGACCTGCGCCCGGTTGAGGTCCCACTTGACGGCCACCGCGCCACTGTCGGCCACGACCCGGTCGAGTTGGTCGAGCACCGCGGCGCGCACGTCGTCGCGGATCAGGTCGAGGACGAACTGGTTGCGGGCCAGCGGCCCGTCGGGCTGGGCGAGCGCGATGGTGGGATCGGCGCGGTAGCGGGCCGATTCCGGGTTGACCATCTCGGGCTCGAGCCACAGCCCGAACTCCAGACCCGCCGCCCGGACGTAGTCGGCCAGAGGGCGCAGTCCGCCGGGGTGCTTGGTCTCGTCGACCTCCCAGTCGCCGAGCCCGGCGGTGTCGTCGGTCCGGCCGACGAACCAGCCGTCGTCGAGCACGAAACGCTCCACTCCGAGCTGCGCCGCGGTGTCGACCAGCGCGTGAAGCCGCGTCCGGTCGTGGTCGAAGTACACCGCCTCCCAGGTGTTGAGCGTGATCGGGCGGGGCCGGGTCGGGTGCCCCGGTCGGGCCCGGACGTGGGCGTGGAACGCGTCCGAGACGCCGTTGAGCCCGGTTGTGGAGGCGGTGGCCAGCAGCACGGGTGTGCGGTAGGTCTCGCCGGGGTGCAGCACGATCTCCCCGGGGTGAAGGTGTTCGGCGAGCTGCAGCAGGCTCGAGCCCATCGCGGTGCGCTCGACCCGCAGGTCGTGGTTGCCGGGCCAGGCCAGGTGGGCGGCCCACACCGCACCTCGCTCCTCGCTGAATCCGCGCTCGCCGACGAACACCAGCGGGGGGTCCTCGTGCGAGCTCACACCCCGGGTGTTGACGCGCTCGACCCGGCCGATCGTCAGCGGTGAGCGCTGCAGATGCAGTTCGCGGATCCAGCGTCCGGTGACGGTGGCGAGCTCGCGGGCGGTGTCGGGCAGGGGCAGGGTGGGGCGCAGTGCCTGCAGGTGGTAGCGCTGGGAGATCGGCACCTGTTCGCGCGCCGGCTGCCGACCGAGCCCCGGGGTCTCGGCGGGCAGGGTGGGCGGGCCGGGTTCGTCCTTGGCCACGCCCCGGAGGTTGGTGATCGCAGCGCGCACCGCGACGACGTCGTGCGCGTCGATCACCACCTCGACGTGTACGCGCAGGCCGCTGCGCGCATCGTCGGCGCGCACCAGCAGCCGGTCGGCGCCGAGGTCGAGGTCGCGCACCGTGAAGCGTGGCGCCCACCCGGTGCCGTCGGCGAAACTGCCGAGCAGGCCCGGTGCACCGGGGAACCCGGCGGCGTGCTCCGGGAGCAGGCCGAGCTCGACCCGCGGGTCGAGGATGGCCTGCGGTTGGGCCGGGGTCAGCGCCCGCGCGCTCGCGGTGGGGTCGGCGCCCGGCCCCGGTGCCGGCCCCCACCAGCGGATCACGGGCAGCCCGCCGCTGCCCGGGTCCACGAGCAGCGCGGTTCGGGTGCCGGTCAGCCACATCGGGGTGCTCACGCGCGACGCTCTCTGGTCGGTGCTGCGTGCGAGCCTAGGTCGGGGCGGAAGGTTCGCCCCCGGCCAGGCGTTCTCCCGGATGAGGGCTGGACAAGGAGCAGCCGCGTGAACGAGACCCTGAGCCTGGGCCGCATCGCCGGTATCCGCATCGGCGTCAACTGGACCGTGATCGTGATCTTCTCGCTGATCCTGCTCGGGCTGTCCACGGTGCAGTTCCCGGCGCTGTTCCCTGAGCTCGACGTCGCCACGGCGTGGATCGCCGGGACGATCGCCGCGATCGCCTTCTTCGCGTCCCTGCTGGTCCACGAACTCGCGCACGCGGTCGTGGCCCGGCGCCATGGCGTGGAGGTGGACGGGATCGTGCTGTGGCTGTTCGGTGGGGTCGCCAAGCTCCGCGGCGACGCGCCGAGTCCCCGAGCCGACCTGCACATCGCCGGGGTCGGTCCCCTGGTGAGCCTGGGGCTCGGGGTCGGCTTCGGCGTGCTGGCCTGGGCGTTGGTCGGCCTCGGCGTGCGCGGGATTGCGGTGGGGGTGCTGGGCTGGCTGGCGCTGATCAACGTGGTGCTGGCCGTCTTCAACCTGATTCCTGCGGCTCCGCTGGACGGTGGGCGGATCCTGCGAGCGCTGCTGTGGCAGGTGCGGGGGGAGCGCACGAGCGCTGCGGTGACCGCGGCCAAGGCCGGGCGGGTCTTCGGTGTCGGACTGATCGGGCTCGGACTCGCGCAGGTGGTCTTCGTCCCCGGCCCCGGCGGATTGTGGCTGGTGCTGATCGGGTGGTTCGTCACGGCAGCCGCCGGCGCCGAGGAGCAGCAGGCCCGCATCCAGCAGGCGCTGGCGGGTCTGCGCATCCGCGATCTGATGACCCCCGACCCGGTCACTGTCCACCCGCGGGTGACCGTGGCCGACCTGCTCGACGGCTACGTGCTGCGCAGCCGGTTCTCGAGCTTCCCCGTGGTCGACGAGTTCGAACGGCCCGTCGGGCTGATCACCCTCAACCGGATCCGTGCGCTGGCTCCCGAGCAGCGGGCCACCACCCCGGTCGAGGACATCGCCTGCCCCGCCGACGAACTCGCGCTGGCCGGCCCCGACGAGCCGCTGACCTCGGTCCTGCCCCGCATGGGCGCCTGCGAGGACGGGCGCGTGGTGGTGGTGCACGACGGGCGGGTCGTGGGCATCGTGTCGCCGACCGACGTGTCGCGGATGCTGCAGGTCGCCGACCTGTGGGACCGGCACCCTGAGCCTCCGCACTCTGCGTCGGATCCCCGCCAGCAACGATGACCGTCGTCGGGAGGGACGGATGGGGGCCGCCAGGCCGGTGCAGGCGTTACCTTCCCCCCGACACCGCCACGACCACCCGGGGAGCTCCCAGACATGCCCCGCCGCTACCTCATCCGCACCTTCGGGTGCCAGATGAACGAGCACGACTCCGGTCGGGCCGCCGGGCTGCTCGAGACGCTGGGTTACCGCCGGGCCAGCAGCGAGGACGAAGCCGACCTGGTGCTGCTCAACACCTGCGCGGTGCGGGAGAACGCCGACAACCGGCTGTACGGGACGCTGGGACACCTCAAGTCGCTCAAGGACCGGCGGCAGGCCGACGGTCGCGAGCTGACCATCGTGGTCGGCGGCTGCCTCGCGCAGAAGGACGGGGACGTGGTCGCTGACCGGGCACCCTGGGTCGACGTGGTCTACGGCACCCACAACCTCGTCGACCTGCCGGCGCTGCTGGCCCGGGCCGACTCGGCAGCGGTGCCGGTGGTCGAACTGGTCGAGGCACTCGAGACCTTCCCCTCCGCGCTGCCCGCCAAGCGCGAGATCCGCCACCACGCCTGGGTGTCGATCTCGGTGGGGTGCGACAACTCCTGCACGTTCTGCATCGTGCCGAGCCTGCGCGGACCGGAGCGCTCGCGGCCGATCGGCGAGGTCGTGGCCGAGGTGCAGGGGTTGGTCGCCGACGACGTCATCGAGGTCACCCTGCTCGGCCAGAACGTCAACTCCTACGGTCGGGACCTGGCCGGCGCCAGCCGCTTCGCCGAGTTGCTGCGTGAGGTCGGGCGGATCGAGGGCCTCGAACGCGTGCGCTTCACCTCGCCGCACCCGCGGGACTTCACCGAGGAGGTCCTGCAGGCGATGGCCGACACCCCGGTGGTCTGTCCCCACCTGCACCTGCCCCTGCAGTCGGGCTCCGACCGGGTACTGCGGCGCATGCGCCGCTCGTACCGCGTCCGTCGTTACCTCGCGCTGGTCGAACGTACCCGGGCGCTGCTGCCCGACGCGGCGCTCACCACCGACCTGATCGTCGGCTTCCCCGGGGAGACCGAGCAGGACTTCGCGGCCACACTGGACATCGTCGCGCAGATCGGGTTCGACCAGGCGTTCACGTTCAAGTACTCGCCGCGGCCCGGCACGCCGGCGGCCGAACTCGTCGACGAGTTCGTCCCCGCGGAGGTCGTGGCTGAGCGCTACCACCGGCTGGAGGCACTCGTGCGTGAGCAGTCGCGCCAGGCACACCAGCGGCTGGTGGGTACCGCCCAGCAGTTGCTCGTCGAATCACCGTCCAAGACCGACGCGTCGCGCTGGTCGGGGCGTACACCCGGCAACCACCTCGTCCATCTGCCTGCGCCCGCACCCGACCCCGCACCCGCACCTGGTTCCGGATCCGGTACGACCGGGGCCTTCGCCTCGGGTGACCTGGTCACCGCCACCATCATCGAGGCGGCGACCAACTACGCACTGGCCGGTCCGGCCGAGTCGGTGCGACGCACGCGGGCGGGGCTGGCCGCGGGTCGCGCCCCGGCACCCCGCCCGACGCTGCCGGTGCTCGCGGCGGGCTGAGGCGGCCGCCCGTGGTGACCCTCGCGATCGTCGGACCAACCGCATCGGGCAAGTCCGCGCTCGCGCTCGAGGTCGCCCGGCGGCGCACGGGCGCGGGGCTGCCCACCGAGATCGTGGCCGTGGACGCGTTCACGGTCTACCGGGGGATGGACATCGGCACGGCCAAGGCCACCGTCGAAGAGCGGGCCGAGATCTCCCACCACCTCGTCGACGTGCTCGAACCCTGGGAGCGCGTGGACGTCGTTTCCTTCCGTGATCGGGCGCGGGCAACCATCGCGGGCCTCCGCGAACGTGGGGTGACCCCCCTGCTGGTTGGCGGCTCCGGGCTGTACTGGCGGGCGGTGGTCGACCCGCTGGACTTCCCCCCGACTGAGCCGGCTGTGCGTTCGCGCATCGAGGCCTGGTGGGGCGGGGATGCCTACGCCGCCTACGCGCACCTGACCGAACTCGACCCCGACGCCGCCCAGCGCATCCAGCCCAACAACCTGCGCCGCATCGTGCGCGCGCTCGAGGTCATCGAGTTGACGGGGCAGCGCTTCTCGACCTACGACGGCGCCTGGCAGCGTTACGCGTCGATCTATGGCGACCTCGAGGTGGCCTACCTCGAGCCGCCCTCCGTACTGCTTCGCACACGGATCGCGCGGCGTGCCGAGCAGATGGTGGAGGCTGGGCTGCTCGACGAGGTTTGGGGGTTGAGCATGCTGCCGGTCCCGCTGTCGGCGACCGCTGAGCAGGCCATCGGCTACGCCGAGGCGCTGGCCGTGCTCGAGGGTCGCCTCGACCACAACGAGCTGGCCGAGGCCATCGACAAACGCACGTGGCGCTACGCGCGGCGGCAGCGGGCCTGGTTCCGGACCGACCCACGGTGCCGGCCGCCGAGCGTGCCAGCCGAGGTCCTGGCCCGGTGGTGCACCACGGCCACCCGACGTTCGGGGTGAGTGGCGTGCCGTGACGCGGCGCCCATGAGGTACACCATGGTGATCGGTCGATTCGGAGGTGCTGCCTTGGCGCGTGTGCGCTCGCTGACGTCTGCTCGCCGCGCACGTCGCGTCCTGCTGGTCGCGGCGCTGGTTGCCGTCGGCCTGCTGGCGACCGCAGACCCACCGCCCGCGTCGGCGTCGCCGACCTCGACGGCCTGTCCCCGCCAGCTGGTTCCCTCCACCTCCTTCACCGACACCCTGCGCTCCTCCCACCGGGTGGCGATCGACTGCGCGGACTGGTGGGGCATCGTCCAGGGCCGCTCGACGACCTCCTTCGCCCCGGAACTCGCGGTCACGCGGGGGCAGACCTCGGCGATGATCGCGCGCATGCAGCGCGGCACGGTCGGGGTGCCGGCGACGCCCGAGCTGCCCGAGACCGCGCCGCAGGTCACCTTCGTCGATCTCGACGGCCACCGCTTCGCCCAGGACATCGAGGCGCTGGCGGCCCAGGGCGTGGTCCGGGGTGTCGATGCCGAGCGCTTCGTGCCCGACCTTCCCATCAACCGTGCTCAGATGGCCTCGATCATCGATCGCTTCTTTGAGCGCGGGGTCGGCATCGCCCTGCCCGACGGGTCGGTGCCCTTCGACGACGTCTCGCCGGGCAGCGTCCACGCCGGCGCGATCGGCAGGCTGGTCGCCGCGGGGATCACGACCGGCACCACCCCCCGCACCTACGACCCGGGCGCTCCCGTCACCCGTGCCCAGATGGCCTCCTTCCTGACCCGGGCGGCCTCGTTGCTGGTCGACGCCGAACTGACCGGCCTGCCCGAGCAGCGTCCCGGGCTCAACGACCCGTACACCTCGTCGATCCGGGCGGCCTGGGTGCACCTGTTCGACGGCCGGCTCAAGTCCGCCGCGAGCATCGCCAGCACGCTGGACGAGCTCGCGGCCGCCGACGTCAGCCACGTCATTGCCCAGGTTGCGCGTCGCCACGACGCCTACTACGACTCCGACGTGCTGCCGCGCACCCCCGACCCGACCCTGGCCGCGGACCTCGACGTGCTGCAGACCCTGATCGACGGGGCCCAGGCCCGGGGCATGCAGTTGCACGCGTGGATCTCGGTCGCTCCGAGCTGGCACGACGTCTACCGCGATCTGCCGGCCCCCGCGGGCTGGATCGCCACCGAGCACGGCCGCACGGCTCCCGAGTCCCAGCGCTGGGTGACCCGCAACGCCACCGGCACCTGGTCGACCTACCTCGACATGGGCGTGCCGGCGGTGCAGGACCATGTCGCCGCGGTCGTGGCCGAGATCGTCGAGCGCTACGACGTCGATGGCATCCACCTCGACTACGTGCGCTACGAGGGGGCGGACCGTGGCTACAACCCGGCGGCGCTGGCCGCCTACCGGCGCGACACCGGCGCGACGGGCACCCCCGCGCCCACCGACCCGACCTTCACACGGTGGCGCCGGGATCAGGCCACGCAGGTCATCCGCCGGGCACGTGACGAGATCGATGCCAGCGGCCGTGACGTGACGTTGTCGGCCGCGGTGATCAGCTGGGGTCCGGGGCCATCCACCCCTGACCTGAGCGGCTTTCGCACCAGTTCGCCCTACACCCGCACCCTGCAGGACTGGGACCGGTGGGCGCGCAGCGGACTGGTCGACCTGCTGCTACCGATGAACTACTTCCGGGCGCACGTGCCGACCGAGGCCCGCTGGTTCTCCCAGTGGTTGGCCTACGAGCGCGCGCTGTCGCAAGGCGTGGACGTGGCGATCGTGCCGGGCATCGGTGGCTATCTCAACCGTCCGGTCAACGTGCTCGACCAGATCGAGCTCGCGATGCAGCGCACCGACGGCGCAGCGGTGTACTCGGCGCAGCAGCCGACCGTCGACGGAACTCGCCGGGTGCTGGACCAGCTCGGTCGGACCCGGTGGATGTCCGCCCCCCTGCGCTGATCCGCCGTATCCTGGCCGGATGGAGTTCCTCAAGGCCCACGGCACCGGCAACGACTTCGTCGTGCTCGTCGACCTCGACGACCGCCTCGAGGTCTCGCCGGTGTTGGTGCGTGCGCTCTGCGACCGGCGTCGCGGTGTCGGTGCCGACGGGGTCATCCGCATCGGGGCCCCCCGGTCGGCGGCTGCGGCGTTCATGGACTACCGCAACGCCGACGGATCCACCGTCGAGATGTGCGGCAACGGGGTGCGGGTCGTCGCCAAGCTGCTGGTGGACCACGGGCTGGCCGCACCCGACGAGGCCTCCACGCTGCGCATCGACACCCGGGCGGGCGTGCGGCCGGTGACCGTACGCCAGGGACCCGACGGACGGGTCGCCGAGGTCACCGTCGACATGGGGGTGCCCGAATTCGACCCGGCCCAGGTGCCCTTCGTCCCCGAGCAGCCGGTCTCCGCAGGGCGGGAGCCGCGCCACCGACTCGAGCTCGATGGCCGGGTGCTGGAACTCACGGCCGTGTCGATGGGCAACCCGCATGCGGTGCTGCCGGCGGCGGACGTGGGCCGCGCACCGGTGGGGGAGATCGGTCCCCAGCTCGAGCGCCACCCGAGCTTCCCCGCAGGCGTCAATGTCGGGTTCGCCGAGGTCGCCGGCCCGGACCGAATTCGGCTGCGGGTGTGGGAGCGTGGAGTGGGGGAGACCGCGGCCTGCGGGACCGGGGCCTGCGCCGCCGTGGTGGCGCTGCAGGCCACCAGCGAGGTCGGCGAGCAGGTTGCGGTCGACCTGCCCGGTGGGCGGCTGACGGTGTCGTACCGTGCTGGGGGCCGTGTGCTGATGACCGGTCCGGCCGTGGAGGTCGCCGGCGGCCGGCTCTGCACCGCGTGGCTGGAGGCGGCGCGACGTGGCGAGCTGGAGGCAGCATCCTGAACCCGACCGAACCATCCCCCGTCGAGCCCGGCGCCGACCCTGACGAGCGGCTGCGCCGCGCCGAGGCCCGCCGTCGTGCACGCGAGGTCATCGAGGAGGGCGCGCCCCGGGAGGGCGTGGACATCATCCGGCCGGTCGAGTCGGCCGTGATCGTCGGTGTGGTCCTGCCGGGTCGCCGGGTGGCGGAGGTCGAGGCCTCGCTGGATGAGCTCGAGGCGCTGCTCGAAACCGCCGGGGCTCGGGTGGTCGAACGCGTCGTGCAGCGCCGGGATGCGCCGGATGCCGCCACCTACCTCGGCGGCGGCAAGGTCGCCGAGCTCGCCGAGTTGGTGGCCGCGGCCGGGGCCGACGCCGTGGTGTTCGACGACGATCTCAGTCCCGCCCAGCAGCGCACCCTGGAGGAGCGTGTGCTCCAGAAGGTTCTGGACCGCACCATCGTCATCCTCGACATCTTCGCCCAGCACGCGACGAGCCGGGAGGGCAAGGCTCAGGTCGAGCTCGCGCAGCTCACCTACCTGCTGCCTCGGCTGCGTGGCTGGGGCGACGCGCTGTCCCGGCAGGCGGGCGGGCGCGCCGCGGGGGGGATGGGCATCGGAGGTCGTGGACCCGGTGAGACCCAGCTCGAGGTCGATCGCCGTCGCATCATGCGCCGGATCACCAAGCTGCGCCGGGACCTGCGCGACGTCGCGGGGGTGCGTGACACCAAGGCGGCGGAGCGAGAGCGGCGTGGGGTGCAGGTGGTGGCCCTGGTCGGGTACACCAACGCCGGCAAGTCCTCCCTGCTCAACCGCATCACCGGCGCCGAGGTGCTGGTCGAGGACAAGCTGTTCGCGACCCTCGATCCCACCATCCGTCGGCTGCCCCTGGAGGACGGCCGCGAGGTGGTGCTCACCGACACCGTCGGTTTCGTGCGCAAACTGCCCCACGGGCTGGTCGAAGCGTTCACCTCGACGTTGGAGGAATCTGCCCGGGCGGACCTGCTGCTGCATGTCGTGGATGCTTCGCACCCCGAGGCCGAGGCCCAGATCTCCGCGGTGCACGACGTGCTGCGCGAGATTGGGGCCGATGAGGTGCCCGAGCAGTTCGTGCTCAACAAGTCCGACCGCACCGCACCCGATGACCTCGCCGCACTCACCCGCCGCCTGAAGGTCGAGCTCGACGCGGACCCGGTCGCGGCCTCCGCGCGTAGCGGCGCGGGCATCGACGAACTGCTCGAGCGGATCGTGCAGCGGCTCCCCAGCCGCCGGATCACGGTGCGCGCCAGCGTGCCCTATGCCCGGCAGGACCTCGTGGCGCTGGCGCACCGTCGCGGCGAGGTGCTCGTCGAGGAACACACCGCGACGGGAACCCGTCTGCTTGCGGAGGTCGATCCCGACGTGGCGCGCGAGCTCGCCGAGTTCGGGGACGAGGAGCCCGAGCCGACACCAGCGGCAGACGACGGGCTCACGACCCGACGTGCCGACGGACGTCCTGGGTGATCGCGTCCCGGCCGTCGAGCACGACCTCGATGCCGATGCCGACCTCGTCGATCGTCTCGTCCAGCAGGGCGGTGCGGTGACCGGGCGATTCGAGTCGCGTCACGACCCGTTCCAGCCACCTCCGCGACCTGATCAGCGTACGGCGCGCACCACGGTCACGACCTTGCCGAGGATGGTTGCGGGCTGGTCGGCAGGGACCGGGATGGGCGTGAACGACGGGTTGGCCGGATCGAGCAGGACCTCCCCGGATCGGGTGCGACGGAAGAACTTGACCGTGGCCTCCCCATCGATCATGGCCGCGCACATCTCGCCCTGCTCGACACTGGGCTGCTGGCGGACCACGACCAGGTCGCCGTCGAGCACACCGGCCTCGATCATCGACTCTCCCCGCACCCGCAGCATGAACAGCTGCCCGTCACCGACCAGGTCCCGGGGCAAGGCGTAGACGGACTCGACCTGTTCCTCGGCCAGGATCGGGCCACCGGCGGCGATCTCGCCGACGAGTGGGACGTTGCGACCGGCCGACGGACGCATCGACAGCGCCGTGTCCGGGTCGCGGCCGAGCTCGAGCGCCCGCGGCTTGGTGGGGTCACGCCGCAGATAGCCCTTGTCGGCCAGGGTCTGCAGCTGCGCGTGCACCGATGACGTGGAGCGCAGCCCGACCGCATCGCCGATCTCGCGCACCGAAGGCGGGTAGTCGTGCTCCTCGACGTGCGCATGGATCATCTCGAGGATGTCACGCTGACGAGGGGTCAGGTTGGGGTCGTCCGGGTTGCGTCGAGGGCGGGGCATCAGGCCTGCTCCTGGTGGGGGTGGGCCGCGGGCGGTGGCGCGCCGGGCGCCGTTGCGAACGTCCGTTCGTCTCGACGATAGCACGATGCAGGCGCGGTTGCGAACACCCGTTCCACCCGATGTTGCGATCGCCGACTTGACGGACGAACGCGCGTTCGCTCTACTGGAGGGGAACAAACGTTCGTTGGCCGCGGAATCGGCCGCAGAAGGGGTCCCACAAATGTCGCGAACACACGGCCTTCCCGATCCGCACACGCCGTGGAGCCGACGTCTGCTGGCACTGGGTCTTGTGGTGGCGCTGGTCACTGCCCTGGGAATGGCGGCGGGCACGGTGGTCGCCGATGCGCAGCGGCCGGTGGGCAGCGCCGGGCATCACGTGGTCGAACCCGGCCAGACCCTGCTGGAGGTCGCGGGTGCCACCGCGCCCGAGAGCATCGGCACCCGGCGGCAACTCCAGGCGCTGCGGGAGGTCAACGCACTGGGGGCCGATCCGGTGACCGCCTGGCAGGTACTGGTGCTGCCCGCCTGGTGACGCTCATGCTCCGGACACCGGTTTGGGTGGCTGCTCCTTGCGCAGCGAGTTGAGCTCGAGCGCGAACTCCTCCGGGCCTTGGAAGTCCTTGTACACGGAGGCGAAACGCAGGTAGCTGACCTCGTCGAGCTCCCGGAGTTGCGCCAGCACGCGCAACCCCACCTGCTCGGAACTGACCTCGGCCTCCCCACTGCTGCGGATCGTGAACTCGACCGAGCGGGCGGCCTGCTCGAGGAGTTCGCGCGGCACCCGGCCCTTGGACGCGCGCCCCATGCCGTCCAGCACCCGGCGGCGGGAGAAGGCCACCAGCGCCCCAGAGCGCTTGCGCACGAGCACCTCTGGTTGCTCGATGCGTTCGAAGGTGGTGAACCGCGTGCCGCACCCGCGGCACTCACGCCGTCGGCGCACGGCGGCGCGTTCGTCGACGGGCCGCGAATCGACGACCCGGTCCTCGTCGCTCCCGCAGTGGGGACAGCGCACCACGCCTCCTTTGCGGCCCGGTGGGACGCTAGCCGACGCTAGGCTCTGGCCATGACCCCCCACGAGCTGCCGGTCGGACCACCCGAGCTTGGGATTGCGCTGTCGGCCGGTAGCCGGATCGAGGACGGCTGGCTGGTCCGCGGACTGAGGGCCGCGGCGGGGCTCGATGGACCGTCGGGCATCCTGCAGGGAGGGTTCGCCGCCGGGGTGAGCGTGGCCGCGGCCCGGGCCGCCGACCGTTTCGGGGCACCGGTCACCGGCTTCCGCGCGCGGCTGTTCGCGCCGACCCCGTTGGATCTCGATCTCGAGGTTGCCGTGCGGCCCACGGACCGGGTCGCTACCTACGAGGTCCAGACCCGGCAGGCCGGGCAGGTGCTGGTCTCCTCGGAGGTGGAGCTGGCCGGACACGAGGTTGGCGCCCGTGCCGGCGACCTCGCGGAACTCGCGCGGGTGGCGCTGCCCGAACCCCGACCCCAGGAGGTGTTCCCGGCCTGCTGGGTGTGCGGCGCCCACCCCCGCCACCCGCTGGGCTTGCGGCTGCACCCCGCGCCCTTGACACCGGGCATCGAGGTCATGGCCTGGGTCGCTGACGACGTGCTCGGTGAGTCCGGCACCCTCGATCCGCTCATCGTCGCTGCGGTGCTCGACTGCCCGACGCAGTGGGCTGCCTACCCGACGATCCGCAGCTCGGGTAACTCTGGCGGCCTGCTCGGGGGCTACGAGGTGCGCTGGTACCACGACCCGCCGGTGATGGAGCCGCTGCGGGTGGTGGGACGACACGACGGTGCGGATGGCCGCAAGCATCGTGCCCGCTCGGCCATCGTGGACGAAGACGGCGTGATCTACGCCCTGGCCTCGGCGCTGATGGTGGCCGTACCCGAGATCCCGAGCCTTCCGAGCTGAGCGCGGCTCAGCCCTCCCGCCGTTCGATCAGCACCCGGCGTCCGTGACCACCCCGGTCGTCGGACCAGTCGTCGACGATCTCGAGGCGACCGTCCCCGCGACGCTGGACGCGGGCTCGGCCCCGCCCGGTCTCCTCGCTGCTGCCCTCCCGTGCGTCGACCATGTGCACGAAGCGGTAGCGCAGCACGTCGCCGACCAACAGCCCGGCAAGCTCCCCTTCGGTGAGTTCCCAGCCGTCGTAGCGCGCGATGGCACGCCGGCCCTCCTGCAGGAACCTGATCAGCATTCCGCGGGTCTCGGGACCGTCGACGGTCTCGTCGAGCATGAAGGTCAGTCCATGCAGGTCGTAGCCCTGGGCATCGCGTCGGTGCCGGCCGGACTCCCAGTCCGCCCGGGTCAGCGCGTACCCCCACTCCGAGGCGTAGCGCCCGTCGGGCTGCCGGAACGAGTCACGGTAGCGAGCCTCCATGCGGAAGCCGGCGGCGTTGAACGCCCGCTGCATCGGCACGTTGTGCTCATGAGCCCGGCCCGACAGGCGATGCAGGGCCGGCTGGGCCTGGAAGTGGTGGTCGGCGAGTTGGCGCAGCACCTCGCGACCCACCCCGCGGCCCCGGAACGCATGCGAGATGCGAATCGCCATGTCGGCGGCACCCGAGTCGAGGTTGACCACCAGCGCGAAGCCGCCGGGTCGCCCATCGACCACGATCGCCCAGGCCCAGCGCTCGTCGCAGGCCCAGCGGCCCTCGTCGAGCTCGGCGGTGAGCGTGTCCGGTTCCCAGTCGAAGCCCGTGGCCAGGGTGGTGGAGGCATCACGATCGACGTCGACGACCCACGCGGCGTCGTCGGGGACCAGCACCCGCAGGTGGACCTCGGCCCGGGGACGGGTCGCGGGGGGCATTCGGTCGCTCACGGCGGCCTCCGGGGGTCTGCGGCTCGATGCCCTACCGTCGAGGACCGGAGCCGAGGATCGGCGTGGGTGCCGGGCTGCTCGCGGTCGCGACCCCGGGCCGGGGTACGCGGTTGACGGTGGCACCCCCGGCGGCATGCCGGATCGGGCAGCACCCTACCCGTCACGTGCGTTCACCGCCGGGCCTAGGGTGGAAACCCAGAGATCAGGATTCGAGCCCATGATGCCGATGCTCGGCCGCTCCGCGACCACGCTGGCCGCCGAGGTCCGCGCCGGACGCCTCAGCGCCCGTCAGGTGGTGCGCGACCACCTCGACCACCTCGCCCACGTGGAGCACCGGCTCGGAGCCTACGTCGTGGTGCGCCGCCGTCAGGCGCTGGACGAGGCGGAGGCCGTCGACGCCCGCGACGACCGCGAGCGGCTGCCGCTGGCGGGGGTCCCCGTCGCAATCAAGGACGTGGTGGACGTGGCGGGCGAGGCCACCCGCCACGGCTCGCTCGCGACCAGCGACGAGCCCACGGCCGTCGACCACGAGGTGGTGGCGCGACTGAAGGCGGCCGGCGCGATCGTGATCGGCAAGACCAGGTGCCCGGAGCTGTGCCTGTGGGCCACCAGCGACGATGCCGGCGGGATCGCGGTCAGTCCGTGGGATCCCTCCCGGTCGGCGGGGGGCTCCTCGGGGGGGTCAGGCGCTGCGGTGAGCGCGGGAACCGTCCCGCTCGCCCTCGCCACCGACGGCCTGGGATCGATCCGGATCCCGGCCGCCGCCACGGGGTGCTTCGGGTTCAAGCCCGGCGCGGACCTGCTGCCCGAGGAACTCGACGGGGTCCACCACGTCTTCGGCATGAGCCGCTTCGGTCCGCTGGCCACCACCGTGGCCGATGGGTCACTGATGCTGGCGGTGATGGCCGGACGCGAGCCTGCTGGCCCACCGAAGCCTCCCGACCGGACCCTGCGGGTGGCGGTCTCCTGGGCGGTGCCGCTGCCCGGCCTGTCGGCCACCAGGCCCTGGGTCGAGGCGGCGATCGAGGCCGGCCGGCTGCTGCACCACGCTGGGCACGAGGTGCGGCGTGCCGACCCGCCCTACGACATGGCCACCGTCAACGCGCTGACCTCGCGGGCGATGCAGGCCGCGGCCGAGGACGTCGCCTCGATGGGCCTGGACCTCGCCGCCCTCGAGCCGCGCACCCGCGCGCAGGCCGTGGCGGGGCACCGGCTGGCCCGTCGGGTACCCGCCAGCGATGAGCAGGCCCGGCTCTGGCGCGAGCGCGTCGCGCCCTTCCTCGCCGAACACGACGTGCTGATCACCCCAGCGGCCGCCCGCCAGCCGCCGGCCGCTCGGGCCTGGCGGCAACGCTCCTGGGCGGCGAACCTGGCCTCCAGCGTGGCCGCCTACCCGTTCCCGCAGTTCTGGAACCTGGCGGACACCCCGGCGGCGGTCGTGCCGCTGTGGCACGAGGCCGGCCGGCCGCTGGCCGTGCAGGTGGTCGCCGCGCAGGGGCGCGAGGATCTGGTGCTGGCGGTGGCCGCACAGCTCGAGGCGCTCGCGCCGTGGGAGCGTCACGCGCCCGGCTGGGGGGTTGCGGCGGGGACGTCGGACACCGGCGACTGACCTGCCGGTCAGTCCGCGTCGGGCTCGGCGAGCACCTCGGTGACCGCGTCGGGATCCAGGCCTTGCTGACGGGCCTCGTGGCGCAGGCGCAACTCATTGGCGACGGCGGCCAGGACCGCGGCGATCGGTACCGCCAGGAACGCGCCGATGATCCCGATCAGCACGCCGCCGGCGGTCAGCGCCCCGAGCAGCACCGCCGGGTGCAGCGAGACGGCTCGGCGCATGATCACCGGCTGCAGGACGTTGGACTCGAACTGCTGCACGCCGACCACGATCGCCAGGGTGATCAGCGCGGTGGTGAAGTCAGTGGCGGCCAGCGCCACCAGCACGGCGATCATTCCGGTGAGGAACGCGCCGATCACCGGGATGAAGCCCCCGAGGAACACCAGCACGGCGATGGGCAGCACCAGCGGCACCCCGATGATGGCCAACCCGATGCCGATGCCCAACGCGTCGATCAGCGCGATCGCGGCCGTGCCCCGCACGAACCCCGACAACGCCGCCCAGGCACGGCGGCCGACCGCACGCAGGGTGGAGCGGTGGGCCGGCGGCGTCCGCGCGATCGCCCAGTCCACGATCTGTGCCCCGTCCTTGACGAAGAAGAACAGCAGGACCAGCGCCAGCACCAGCGCCGTGATCCCCTGCACCACCAGCGCCGCGCCCGACACCACCTGCCCGGCGATCTGGCCCGACTGCTCGCGCAAGGTCTCCAGCCCCTGGTCCAGCAGGCCGAAAACCTCCTCACGGTCCCAGCCAAGCGGTCCGGTGTCCAGCCATTCGAAGACCTGGTCGACCGCGGTGACCACGGTGGGGACCAACTCGCGCACCTGGCTCACGAACGACGGTGTCAGCGCCGCCAGCAGCCCCCCGACCGCCAGCACGCCACCGAACACCACGATCGACGCCGCGGCGGCACGCGGCAGGCCGCGGCGTTCCAGCGCCCGTGCGGGTCCGACGCACAACGTGGCCAGCACCAGGGCGATGATGACCGGCAGGGTGACCAGCGACAGCGTCACCAGCACGTAGAGCACGGCCGCCGTCCCCGCGATCAGCACCAGCAGCCGCCAGGTCCAGGCGGTGGTGGTCGCCAGCCACGGCGGCACCCGCTGGATGTCTGGTCGCGTCGGGTCGAACTCGGCAGAGACGGTCGGGTTGTCGGACGCGGCCGGCTCGGTGGGCTCGGTGGGTCCGTTGGCTTCGGAGTCGATCATCGCCACCCCTCGCAGGGTCGTTGACGTCGGACCGACACGGACGATCACAGACGGGGCCGGTCCCGTCGCATGCTACGCCACCTCAGCTCGCTCGCCGCGGGTCGGCTCCCTCGCGGACCGAGCGATGGCGTCCGGTCTGTGCGCACCCCGTGCGCGTCGCGCGCTCATCGCGGGGTCTCGGCGGGGGACGGCGTTGTGGACAAGTCCGTGCCAGGTGGGGATAGATGGGGGCAGATCCAGATGATCTCCGGTGGAAACACTACATGTAGTGGGTCATCTCCCGACTGGACCACCACGAGTTGTGTATTGGTGGATCGGGGCGGTGGGATCCGTGCTTGCGTACCGTGGACGGACGGGGTTGAGTGCCGCCCGAGTCACACCGGTGTGATTACGTCGAAGTGACCGCCGACGCCGCCGCGACCCTGCCGACGAGGAGCCCACGAGCCATGGCCGACCAGACCCGAGCCGACGACCCGATCATCCTGCCCGACGCCCACGACCCGGCCTCGACCGCCCTGCACGTGGCTGACGTCGACGGGCGTCGGGGGCTGCGCGTGTCGCGCTACTTCACCCGGGCAGGGGTCCACCCCTACGACGAGCTCGAGTGGGAGCTGCGCGACGCGGTGCTGACCAACTGGCGCGACGGCAGCGTGTCCTTCGAGCAGCGGGGCGTGGATTTCCCGACCTCGTGGTCGATGATGGCTACCCAGATCGTGACCCAGAAGTACTTCCGCGGGACGCTCGGCACCCCGGAGCGCGAGCGTTCGGTGCGCCAGATGATCGACCGCGTCGCCGACACCATCACCGGGTGGGGCATCGACGGCGGCTACTTCGCCACCGACGACGACGCCGAGGTGTTCAGCGCCGAGCTCAAGCACCTGCTCGTCACCCAGAAGGCCGCTTTCAACTCGCCGGTGTGGTTCAACGTCGGGGTCGAGCCCGAACCCCAGTGCTCAGCGTGTTTCATCCTCTCGGTCGAGGACACCATGTCCTCGATCCTCAACTGGTACGTCGAGGAGGGCACGATCTTCAAGGGCGGCTCCGGGTCGGGCATCAACCTGTCCACCATCCGCTCCTCCAAGGAATCGCTGCGCGGCGGCGGCGAGGCCTCGGGTCCGGTCAGCTTCATGCGCGGCGCGGATGCCTCCGCCGGCACCATCAAGTCCGGCGGCAAGACCCGCCGCGCGGCCAAGATGGTGATCCTCAACGTCGACCACCCCGACGTGGAGGAGTTCATCTGGACCAAGGCCCGGGAGGAGAAGAAGATCCGGGTGCTGCGCGAGGCCGGCTTCGACATGGACCTCGACTCGCCCGACTACGCCTCGGTGCAGTACCAGAACGCCAACAACTCGGTGCGGGTCACCGACGAGTTCATGCGTGCCTACGAGCGCGGCGAGTCCTACCCGCTGCGGGCGGTGACCACCGGGGAGGTCATCGAGGACAAGGACGCCCGCGAGGTCATGCGCCAGCTGTCGCAGGCCGCGTGGGAGTGCGCGGACCCGGGGCTGCAGTACGACTCGACCATCAACGACTGGCACACCTCCCCGGAGTCGGGCCGCATCAACGGCTCCAACCCCTGCTTCCCGGGTGATGCCCTGGTGCACACCGACAAGGGGCTGATCCGCTTCGACGAGCTGATCGACCGGGTCAACCACGGGGAGGCGTTCGGGGTGTACACCCACGACGCGACCAACCCCGACGATCCTGGCGAGCGGGTCGAGATCACCACGCCCAAGGCGTTCCTGCTCACCGGTACCAAGGAGGTTCTCGCGCTGACCTTCTCCAACGGCCTGGAGCTTCGCTGCACCCCCAACCACCGCATCTGGACGGTCAACCGCGGCTACGTCGAGGCGCAGCACCTCACCGACGAGGATCAGGTCAAGCTGCTGGACCT
>SLLJ01000132.1 GCA_007134165.1 Nitriliruptoraceae bacterium
AGCGAGATCACCTCGGCGTCCTCGGCAGCGTCGTCGGCATCCTGCCCGCCCGTCCCGGCACCGACGTGATCGGAGTTGTCCGACAAGACCATCCGGAACTGCCATCCCTCGAAGCTCGCCACCATCCGGCCGAACTCGTCCCAGTCGAGGTGGCGGCCGTCGATCACCACCGCCGGCTCGCGCACCGACGCGTCCCCGGACCAGCCGATCCAGCCGAAGACCTCGTCGTCCGCGATCATCCACCGGGGGTCGTCGCCCGACGAGGCGAACTCATCGGGTACGAGGTAGGAGCGACCGACCTCACGGTGCACGACCCGGCGCAGCCGCGCGAGCACGGTGTCGGGATCGGCGTCGTGCTCGCCGGAGACGCTGAAGCGGAAGCCCTCGCCAGGCGGCTGATCGACCTGCTCGGCCTCGGCGCTGAGCACCCCCGTCGGCGCCCACGACAAGCGGTATCGGAAGCGCAGCTTGCGGCCGTCGCCCGTCCGGACCGTCTCGACCGGCGGCGGATCGGGCAGTGGCGCCCAGCCGGTCTGCCGACTGATGTGGTCGTTGAAGCAGCGGTCGCACAGCGGGGTGTCGTCGAGGGAGGTCCGGGCGTCCGTGGCGCCGCACTGCGCACACGGTGGGGAGGTGGCACCTGCCATCCGAGCTCTGCCTGGTCGGGACCGTGACTGATGGACGAACCTACCCCAGCGCTCGCGGGAAGTGGATCCGATCGACGAAGGACGACTCCCCCCGGTTGGCGGCCAGCAGCGCCCCGAGCCGTTCGACGGGCGTGCCGATGGTGGCGCGCGTTCGCGGCAAGCTGGCATCAGGGGCGAACACGAGACCCGCGTGGTGGCGCCCCTGCTCGGCGACGAACTGCGCGAGGACTCGGACGTCACCGACGTTGTTGGTCGCCACCGACCGGCCTTCGACGGCGTACCGATCGTGCAGTGCCTCGTCGCTGCGGTCCTGGCTGGCCCGCTCGCGGGCTGGCGCCGTGCGGTCGAGCGCCTCGTCCCCGAGCAATCCCGCCGCGTCGATCCGGGTTCATGCGAGACGGTTCGGGGGGTCTTCGAGGTGGGCGAGCCTGGCCTGCGCCTCCTCGTCGAGGTAGCCGGAGGCGCGGTCGGCGAGCGTCGCCGGCACACCGGCGAGAACTCCGTCGTGATCGACGATCTCGACCAGCGTTGACCAGCGGTGCCCGTTCTACCACTGCTGCCCGTGCCGTTGGGACCACGGCTCGGGGACGTAGATCGGCGGTCTGCACGGCGCCATCGTCCGACTCCGTTGCGTTCAGTTCAGCAGCCGGTGCTGTGGGCCGGTCGCCCGCACCCGCAGCACCTCGAGGGCCGTGGCACGGCCGGCGTCGGTGAGCCGGTCGAACCCGCCCTGAGGCGGCACGTCGCTTTCGGTGTGGAGTCCGAAGATGACCAGTGTCGCCAGCAGCGGATCCACGAACGAACCCACCTCCTCGGGCGTCGGGCCACGTCCGCTCTCCGGGTCGTGCCAGCCCGCCTCGGCCGCCAACTCGCCCAGCGCCACCAGCAGCGCGCGACGGCCGGGTTGTTCGGCTTGTTCGGCGCCGAGCAGCACCAGCAGCGCACACTCACGCACATAGCCCTCGAACCCGTCCGGCGCCGCGATCGCTGCCGCCAGCCCCCGCCACACCGCAACGTCGTCGACGCAGACCGCTCTACCGACCTTCGTTGCCGTGAGGTTGCGGCCCTGCCGGCGTACCCACCGCTGGTGGCGGGCGACCTCGTGCACCACGGTGGCCTTGCGCACGTCGTCCTCGCGCATCGGCGCCACACCATCCCGGGGGCCGAACCAACCGAACTCCTCGCCCATCGCCTGCACCACCGGGGGCGACCGGAGTTGCTGGCTGGTGAGCGCCAAAGCCCCGTCGGATGCCTGACCCAGCAGCCACCGCAGCGGCGCCACCACCATGGACACCTCATCGGGCGGCTCGATCGGCTGCAGCAACGCGGTCTGCCACTGGCCGATGAGGATCCGCCGTCGGGAGGATCGGTGCTGCTCGAGCCACCGCGTCATCCTCGCCCCGGTGACCACACCCAGCCAGTCCCGCTGGACAGGGTCGCCAGGGACCTGCTCGCGGAGCGCCGCAACCGTCAGCTCCTGCTGGCGGGCACGCCAGCCGCGGCCGCCCGGCACCAACCGTCCCTCGGCGACGGCCCGCTCGAGCACGACCGCGACGTGGTCGTTGGCATCCGACTCCTCGAGGCTCATCACCCGGCCCCACGCCAGCACCTCGGTATCGGGCGGTTCGATCCCCGAACCATCCAACGCCTTGCGGTAAGCCGCGAGCCCGGCCTTGCGGCCACGGTGCCACGCAGCGATGACCTGACGGGTCGTCGCCGAGCGGCACAACTGGGCGTAGCGGGACAGGCGCAACTCGTCGAACAGCCCGGCGAGCCCGTGCGCGATCTCCAGGTGTTCGTCCTGGTCGCAGAACCACTTCGTCGGCAGCCGGTACCACACGAAATCCTGCACGAACCGCTGGTGCACCCGGCTCACCTCACCATCGGGCGCCACCGACGCCCACGCAGCCGCCGCAGCCTTGGCCGCGTCCGCGTCGCGGGCACCGAGGCGGCCGAGCGCCGCGACGAGAGCCGGGTCCCTGAGGGCCTCGGATTGGCCATCTCCGTCCACGTCTACGCTCCCGTCCGTCTCGCGGGCTGAGCATCACCAGGCTAGAACACCGACCGGCCACCTCGCGTCGATGGCCTCACGGCCCTCGCCCGGCGGAGACCGGCGGTCACCGGACAGGCCTCCGCTTGGCCTACGGTCCCCAACAGCGACCGGAGGAGCGCGCCACATGAGCAACACGACAATCGGTCTCGGTCCGTTCCTCGAGGCGCTCGAGCAGCGCCTGAACGAACACTCGGCATCGCAGCTGTGCGAGATCCTGCTCGATCACGCGACCTGGCTGCCGGCCGGTGATCGCCTCGGGTTCCTCGCACTGTTCGACCCGGCGCCCCACACGCCGGACCGCTCGGCGAGCGGGTCGGCGGGTGCCGGTGACACCGCGCTGCTCGCCGAGGTCGAGTCGTTCGTCGAAGCAATCGATGAAGGCTTCTACGTCGAGAGCTTTGGCTACGACCCGGAGTACCGTGACCACCGTGCCTTCGGGGACGAGAGTTGGACGGACGCACTCGACCATCTGCTGCAACGGGCCGGACGGTCACTGCTCGCCGGAGACGCCGCAACCGCGCGCACGGCCTACCGGCAACTGTTCGACGCGATGCAGGCCGAGCACGAAGGCGGCGGCTTCCCTGGGGCGGGCACACCTGAGGACCTGATCAGCACCGACGTGGACGAGGCCAAGCACCGCTACCTGAGGGCGGTGTGGGAGAGCGAACCACCCGAAGCTCGCGCCGCGGCCGTGCTGGCGGCGGTGGAGGACACCGAGCACCTCGGCGGCACCCCGTCGCTGGCCGCTCTCGAAGCGACCCGTCGCCAGCCGCTACCCGACCTCGATGCGACGCTGCCCGACCTGCTCGTCCGGCTGGCGGCCGTCCCGGCCGGCTACGGGTTCGGAACCCAGGCGCGACGGCTGCTGGTCGAGGCAACCGAGCGGAGCGGCGGCCTCGACGGCCTTGGTGAACTCGCCCGCACCCCCAGCGACCAGCAGGCCGACGCCTACCGCGATTGGGTCGACGCGCTGGTGCGCGCCCACCGGCTCGACGACGCCCGACAGGCCGCGGGCGAAGCGCTGGACCGCTTGAAGCCGGCGGGCCGGACGATCGCCGCGATCGCGGAGCGGGCGGGGCTGCTCGCCGCCGCCAGCTCAGACGACGCGGCTGTGCTCGCCGCCGGGCAGACCGCCTGGCGGGCCGACCCCACACGCGAACGGCTGCTCGCACTCGTCGAGGCGGCCACAACCGTGGGTGCCCTCGATGAGGTGCTGAGCGGCGAAGCCGAGCGGATCGAGGCCGGCTGGACCGATGACGCACCGATCGTGCGACGCCCCGACATGGCCGCCGGGCTGCTGCTGCTGACCGGGCGCGTCGAGGACGCCATTCGCCTCGCCGACAACACGGAAGAGCTCGGCTGGAACGGTGGCTGCAGCCCCGCTCCGGTGGTCGTGCCCTTCCTCCTGCTCGCCGCCAGCGACGCCAGCCGCGACGACCGTTGGAACGACTCGCTCCTGTTCCAACTGCTCGACGAAGCCAACACCACGGGCTGGCGCTTCGACAGCGTGCCGCCCGACGGCGGCCTCGACCTCCTCCGGACCGCGCTGGCCGACCAGAAACGGCAGGGAGAAGCTCGTCGAGGCACGGCCCCGGGCCGGCACCTGCTGCTGTCTGCGCTGCTCACCGACCGCTTCGAGCACCACCTCCCAACGGCACCCGAACGCCACCGGTGGCTCGAAACCGGCCGCCGACTGATCGATGGAAGCATCAACGAGGTGGTCGTCGGCCAGCGGCGCGCCGCCTACGCCCGGGTCGCCCACTTCGCCGCAGCCTGCGCGGAGGCGATCCAGCTCGCCAACGGCGCCCGGGACGCCAGCAGCTACCTCGACGACCTGCACGCCCGCTACCCCCGCCACACCCTCTTCCGCCGCGAACTGCGCAGCATCGCGGCCGAGTCCCCGATCCTGAGATGAGGCCCACGAAGGACTCGGGCGACGCGCTGGAT
Organism: Nitriliruptoraceae bacterium; assembly: GCA_007134165.1. GTDB lineage: Bacteria > Actinomycetota > Nitriliruptoria > Nitriliruptorales > Nitriliruptoraceae > SKJO01. Next base: position 4,648 of record SLLJ01000132.1, read on the forward strand.
CCGCCGGGGGGTGCGACCGTGGCCGGCGACGTTGTCCGGGATCTCACGCAGCTCGCTGATCACCTCTCGGCAGAGAACCAAGCTCGGCATGGTCATCCCCGGCTCGGAGCGGGCGCGACAACGTGGATCCCATCGATCACCGCATACCTCTCACGAGCCGTCTCGCGCTCGAGGGCGTCCCAGGCCGGCCGCGTCCTTGCTGGCCCGTTCGCCGATGCGCAAGGTCGCACCTCGTCGCGTGCCTGCCGCAGCGGCAGCGCCTCGCAGACAACCCGCTGTCCGAGCCGTGGTGTCCGCTACCAACGCATGGATCGACTCGTCCGGTTCCCGCGTCACCGACGGCGTCTACGGCGCCTGGTCCGGTGCAACTGCTGCACGAGGACCGAGACGTGGTGGAGGCGCGGCCGTTCGCGAGTCGGTCATCACCGGGTCGTCAGCGCCGCTTGAACGCCTCCAGATCCGCGATTGCGAGGCGTCGCGACCGGCCACCGGCGGGCACACACCGGCGGTCCCACCCCGGGCTGCCACGACAACCCCAACGTGTCAGGGTGTGTTCGCTTGGCGGGATGCAACCATCCGGACCAGACCCAAGTGGCCGCCGGATTGCTGCACCGCCGCGAACTCGAGCAGGTCCCGCTGACGACCGAGCCGGTCGCGCATCGCCAGCGCCAATCGCTCCCTGCTCGGGCCCGGGCACCGTGCTCGACGTCGTTCTCGCCGATGCCGACCCCACGCCCGCTCGCACAACCGCCAGCC
>SLLJ01000500.1 GCA_007134165.1 Nitriliruptoraceae bacterium
CACTCACAGTTGGGTGGACAGGCAATGAGGCGCATCCGTTCACCGCGTGACCATGCCTCCACGTCCAACGGACAGCTCGTGTTGCGGCTGGCGGCCTGCGTCGCCGGTCTGGTGCTCGTCTCCGGGCTGGTCCTGCGGATGTCGGTCATGATGCAGCACACCGCGCCTGAAGCTCAAGCCAGCCGCTCCGGTCCAGCGGCGGTGACACTGTCCTCCGACGTCAACGGTCGACCGCTCTTCGACGGCGTCCGACTCGCGCCCGGACAGCCCGCCGATGCCTGCATCACGGTGCGCACCCACAGCCCCCGCGACGTCGGTCCGCTCGGCGTGTTCCTGACCGGCTACTCCGGCGATGACGGCTTCGCCGAGGCGCTGCAGGTGGAGATCAGTCTGGGCGTCGGAACCGGTCCTCCGACCTGTGTCGGCTTCGAGCCGGACACGGTGCTGGTTTCCACCAGCCTCGCCGAAGCCGTGACGGGCGATCACCACGCCGAGAATGCCGTGCGCCCACCGGAGCAGGAGTCCGACGCGTGGTACCGCGTCCGGGTGATCCTGCCGACCGAGGCGGCGACGTCCGCGGGTGGCGAAGTCACGGACGTGGGGATCACCTGGACCACCCTGCCACTCAGCGACGACCTGAGTCCCCGGGATCGGGCGAGGCTGCTCGCGCTGCGGATCGTCGAAGCCTCCATCATCCCGTTGCTGCTCATGCTCGTGATCACCGTGCTGTTCCTCGGTGTCCAGGACCGCATCGATCGTTCAGAACCCAAGCTGGTTCGCGCACCCGTGGACATCGAGGATCTCGGCTTCCGTGAGTCAGCCGATGCCGTGGCCTCCGGCAACCTCGAGGAGCGGCCCCGGTCATGAGGTGCCGAGGTGCGCTCGTCCTGTGCGGGCTGTGTCTGGTCGTGCTCGGCGTGTGGCTGATCCCCCAGGTCACGACCGCTTCCGCCAGCTTCGGGAGCCAGACGTCGTCGGGTGGCAACCAACTGCTGGCCGGCTCCTGGGTGAAGGTCTTCTACCTCAAGGCCAATGGCAACGGGAACCAGCCGGCGACCATCGTTCTGAACCTGGGGACTGCCGAGCCGACGATGACGACGTTGCCCAACCTCAGCACGAACTTGGACGGTGATCCCGGTCGGCTGCTGGACAAGGGCGGAGGGGGTCCCCTGCCGAACAACGCCGTAGAGAAGGAGCAGCACTGGACCATGGAAGCGGCCTCCGACCTCGTCATCGACGGCCGCGTTCAGTTGAGCCTGTGGGCGGCGATCAAGGACTTGGAATCGAACCTGAAGTACGGTCGCATCGACGCACGCCTCTACGACTGTGCCGCGCCGCGCTCCTCCTGCTCCGAACTCGGTCGCGATGATGACCGGCGCAATCCTTGGGGCACGGCCCCGGGGCTTCCGGGAAGCGTGCCTCGACTTCGGCGTCGTCGAACACACCATCGTGGCCGGTCGTTACCTCCACCTCCACGTGTTCGTTCACGACTCGAGTGGCGATGACATGTGGCTGGCCTACGACACCGTCGACTACCCGAGTCAACTGATCATTTCCGACGCCATCAGCCCACACTGCTGAGGCGTCACCGCAAGGTTCGGGGGACAGGTACGAACTCGATGACCGTGGCACCCATGACGGGGGGAGGTCGTCGTTCACCTCTGGGCCCATCGGGCAGCGCAGGCCGGCAGACGGCTCGTCACCAGTTCGAACACGTGAGCAGACGCACGGGCGGTGCCGGCGGGCGTCGCCGCGTCGACGACCTCGTGCGTGACTCGCCGGGTGCGGACGGAACCATCGAGCAGGGCAGGAGCGCCGGTGGAGGGACGCGGCGTCGCGGCACCCGGGTTGGCAGCGGGTGCCGGGTTTCGTCACGGCCGGTCGGGACCAGCAGGGACACGCTCCGCAGGAGGGCACGCGGGTCCACGACCTGCCGCAGGATGCCCGGCAGCCCGCCGAGGTGGCGGCCGGGCGCGCCAGGGTGAGCCCGGTGCGTCGGGGTCGGGGGGCCGGGATGTGCGGGGCCCTGGTCCGGAGCGTTCGGCGCTACGCGCCGTCGCTACGCAGCGCCGCGAGCCGGGCCTCGACCTCGGTCTCGGCGGTCAGCGCCTCCAGGCTCTCGAACTGGGCGTCGAGGGAGCTGGCCGCCAGCTCGGTCTGACCGCGCATCTTGGCCTCCTCGCGGCGGATCTTCTCCTCGAAGCGCGACACCTCGCTGAGCGGATCGTGGACGTCCACCGCCTTGAGTGCGTCGTGGACCTGGGACTGCGCCTCCACGACCTTGGCGCGCGCGACCAGTTCGTCGCGGCGACGCTTGATCTCGGCCAGCCGCTCCTTCATGCGATCCAGGCCGGTGCGCAGACTGTCGACGACCTGGCTCTGGGTCTCGATATTGGGCTTCATGTCAGCGAACTGCTGTTCGAGTTCGACCTGCTTGGACAGCGCGACGCGGGCGAGGTTCTCGAAGCGTTCCGCTTCGGCGCTGCGGCCCTCGGCACTCATCTGACCCGACCGGGTCATGGCTGCCGCCGCCTTCTTGCCCCACTCTTCGACCGACTGTTGCAGTTCCTTGGCGTCGTCCTCGAGGATGCGCAGGTTGCCCAGCGTCTGGGCGACGGCCTGCTCGGCCTCCTGGATGTTGCTGGTGTAGTCGCGGATCATCTGATCCATCATCTTCTCGGGGTCTTCAGCGCCGTCGAGCATCGCATTGATGTTGGCCCGGGCGAGGTTGGTCACACGTGCGAAGATGGACTGCTGGGACATGCTTGCTGCTCCTGTGTTCACGGGTGGGTGCTGGTCGGTGCGTGCTGGTCGGTGCGTGCTCGGGGGTCGGTGCGCATAGGCGGGTGCTCGGGGGTCAGCAGTGCGGCACGGGCTGCGAGCTGGGTCAGAAGCGGCCGCCGCCACCGCCGCGACGGCCGCCGCCTCCGGAGCGTCCGCCGCCTCCGGAGCGTCCGCCGCCACCGGAGCGTCCGCCTCCAGAGCGTCCCCCGCCGGTGGAGCCTCCACGTCGGGTCGTTCCTCCGGTGCTGCGTGAGGTGCTGCCTCCGCGGCTGGTGGAGCCGCCGGTGCTCCGGGTCCCGCCGCCCGAGGTACGTGGCGGGCTGGAGCTGCGGCTGGTCGGCGCGCCTCCGGACCACCCGGGGCTCGGTGTGCTCCAGCTCGATCCTCTTCGTCGGCTGCCCATCGCGAAGCCGCCGAGCGCGGCGCCGGCCACCGCACCGGGGCCCATCGTGCGCCGGCCCCTGGCCGCCGGTCCGTAGCCTCCGCCAGGGCCGTAGGGGGAGCCGGGCGGGTAGCCTGATCCAGGCCCGTAGGGTGGTGGTGGGGGCACCTGGTAGGCGGATACATCACGCTCGGCGAGGCGGCTGGCCTGCTCGGCGAGCTGCTGGGCGCGTTGGGCGGAGCGCACGGCCCCCTTGAGATCCGTGCCACGCAGCCGGCGGGCGTCGTCGAGGGCCCGGCCGGCTTCGGCGAGCCGGGTGCGGGCGTCGGGGCCGACCGCGCCGCGGCGGGTGGAGATGAACCCCTCGACGGCCTGGATGCGGGCGGCGGCCGCGTGCTCGAGCCCGTCGAAGGTGGTCAGCAGCTGCTGGTCGAGGTGCAGCGCCTGCTCGAGCGGGACCGACACCTCGGCGATCCGGGCCATGGCCTCGACCGGGTCGAGATCGCCGGTCGCCTGCCCGGCCTCGACCTGCTGAAGAGCGGCCTGGGCGGCGGCCAGCGGGGCGGCGAGCTCGCGCGCCCCGGCCTGCACCCGCTGCTCGATCTGGGTGATGTCGCTGCGCAGCTGGGTCACGGCTGCACCCAGCGAGGCGGCGGCCGTGCGCAGCTCGTGGCGGGAGCTGTGGACCGCGTCGATGAGCTGCTCGGCCTGAGCGATCGCGCTCTCAGCGTCGCGCAGGGCGAGCACGGCGGTGTTGTCGTCGCCCTGCTGCTGCGCCGCGGCGGCCTCGTCGAGCGCCTCCGTGGCGAACTCGAGTCGGGTCCCGGCCTCGGATACGTTGCGCTCCACCGACTGCACCGCGACCGGGGCATAGGCGGCGGTCAGCTCAGCGATGATGGCGTCGAGTTCGGGGACCCGGGCCTGCGCCTGGGCGGTGCGGCGGTGGGCGGCGGCGAGCGCGTCGGGCAGGTTGCCGCGCTGGTCGCGCAGCTGCTGGAACTCGGTGGTGTGGCGTTCGAGGTCGGCGCCGGCGGCCTCGCAGCGCCGGATGAGGTCGAGGTAGCCGGACCGCTGCGTGGCCTCGTCGGCAGCGTCGGCCAGTTGCTGGTTCTGGGCGAAGGCGGTGGCCAGGACACGGCGCGCCTGCTGCAGCGAACCGCGCAACGGGGCCACCGCCTCGGCGCCGAACTCGAGCTCGGCGAAGGAGGCCTCCTGGTCGCTCTCGCGGATGGCGTCGTCGAAGGCCACCAGCAGGGCTCCGGCCCGGGTGCGCAGCTCGTCGAGCCCGAGGGTGTCCAGCTCGTCGACGGGTTCGCCGGGCGTGGGGGACACGGTGGCGGAGGCGCTGCCGGCGCCCGAGCTGCCGCCACCTCGGCGTGAGCGCAGCACGAGGGCGACCACGACCCCGATCACGACCAGGAGCAGGATCCACCCCAGCGCGCCCATGCCGCCTCGGTCGTCCTCGGTGTCCTGGGCGGTGTCCTGGGCGGTGTCCTGGGCCGTGTCCTCGGCGGCGTCATCAGCGGCGTCGTCGGGGGCCAGGGTGGTGGCGCAGTCACCGCCGAGCTCGGCGCACAGCCCCTGGGCGGTGGCGATGACCGCCGCCTCCCAGTCCGAGGCGCGCAGTTGCGGCTCCAGCCAGTCGAAGGCGACCCGGTCGAGCGCGTCGTCGTCGAGCCGGAAGTCCTCATCGATGTTCAGCGGCGCGTAGACGCGGTCCTCGACCGCGACCGCGAGCAGCACGTCGTTGACCCCGAGGCCGCTCATCACGGCGGTCTCGTCCGCCCAGTCGGCCGGGGTGACGCCCTCGAAGGAGTCGATCAGCGCCACCACGAGCTTGACGCCGGTTTCGTCCGCGGTCTCGTCGATGGCTGCCAGCGCCCGCTGCGGGTCGTCGATCGCGTCGGCCCGGTCGGTCAGGAAGCCGGGGTCGAGGCGGAAGGGTTCCTCGGCGATGCCGACGCCGGGCAGTAGCAGGACGGCGAGCAGCGGCAGGACCGCCAGCAGCACGGCACCGGATGCCGCACGCAACGCGGCACCGGATGCCGCACGCAACGCGGCGCCCGACGGCCAGGCCCGCGCGGTCGACGGTCGAGCGCAGAGCACGGCCCGGGTGGTCGCCAACGTCCGATTCGCCATCAGCGCTACTCCTCGATGGGCCGGGCCTGAACCATAGTTCAGGCCCGGCCGTGAGAACACCAGCGGCCGGGCCGTGCGGCCATTCGCGTCCCC
>SLLJ01000067.1 GCA_007134165.1 Nitriliruptoraceae bacterium
ATGCTGACGTGGAAGGTGTAGGGGATCGGGGGCACGACCAGCCCACTGAGCACCCCACCCGCCTGCAGGCCGCCGCCGTGGATCTCGTAGTCGCGCAGCCACTTCCACCAGCCGGGGAAGTCATCGACCTGCGCCATGGTCGAAAACACGTCGAGAGGGCTGCCCTCGAACAGGTAGCGCCCGTCGAGGGTGAGTACGTAGTTGGGATCCTGCAACCGGCTGACTCCCAGGTGTTCAGCGTCCGGGGCGGCGGCCTCCCGACCGTCGCGCCGCCGTAGGATACGGCCTGCGCCCGCATCGTGGGTCGGGAGCCGCACCGGGAGGGGCCTGCCGTGAGCACCACACCCCGGCTCTCGCCGAGCATGGCGCAGCCGTGGGTGGACCGCTACGAGTCCATGATGCAGCGTGAGGTGCCGCACCGCCGGGAGACGCTGGCCGAGGTCGCGGCACGGTGCCGAGAGCTTGCGACCGGAAGTGAACTGCACTCGATCCTGGAGCTCGGCGCCGGTCCCGGCACCCTGGCCCGTCGGTTGGCCGACCAACACCCAACGGCCACCGTTGTCGCGGTCGACGCAGACCCGGTGCTGCTGGGCCTGGCCCGCGCGTTGCGTCATCCTCGCGTACGCCTGGTGCACGCTCGGATCGGAGCACCCGAGTGGAGGGCCCGACTCCGGCTCGAAGGTCCCGTGGACGTCGCCGTGGCTGTTGCCGTGGTGCACTACCTGAGCGACGAGCAGGCGCGCCGCTGGTACGCGGACCTGGCGCACCTGCTGGCGGGGCAGGGTTCGCTCGTCCTCGCCGATTCGTTCGTGCAAGCACCGCCCTACGCGACCAGCCCACCCCATGCTGGCCCGGTCACCACCACGGACCCAGCGACCGAAACCTGGCAGCAGTGGTGGGCGGCCGCCGACGCCGAGGCCTGCCTGCGCGCGCTACGTGAGGTGGACGACACCTTCGGCCCCTCCTGCGACGGCGATGAGCGCCTCGAGGCCCACGATCATCGGCGGTGGCTGCACGAAGCCGGCTTCTCAAGGGTCAAGGAGACCTGGCGTCGTGGGTCGCACGCCGTGCTGCTTGCGACTCGCCGTTGACCACCCGGATCGCCGTGCCGGCAGCCGGCACGGTAGGTGAACGTCCAGGCGCTGCCCCCGCATCGAGTTCGAGCCGGGGCATGGCCACCGCCCGGTCCCGAACGGCCGCCAACTCGCTTACCGGCCCGTACAACCGCGTGACGAGATCGTCGTCGATCACCTCGGCCGGTGGCCCGGACGCATCGATGCGACCCTCGCGTCCCAGCACCACCACACGGTCGCAGAACCACAGCACATGGTTCGGGTCATGGGTGCAGACCAGCACGGTACGTCCCTCCCGGGTCAGGTGACGGACCGTGCGCCACACCAGGAGTTGGTTGCCGAAGTCGAGGCTCGCGGTGGGTTCGTCGAGGAGGAACAGTTCGGCATCCTGGGCGAGGGCACGAGCGAGCAGGACCAGCTGGCGCTGCCCACCACTGAGGGTCGGATAGCTGCGCTCAGCGAGTTCGCCGATGCCGATCCGTTCGATCGCGTCGTGAGCAACCCGGCGATCAGCACGTGACGGTCCGAAGACCCCCCCGAGGTGCGGGGTGCGGCCCATGAGCACGACCTCATGGACGCGGTAGGGAAAGGGCGGCTGATGCTGCTGGGGCACGTAGGCGATACGCCGGGCACGGGTCCGGGCCGGGAGGTCACGCACCTCGACGCCAGCGAGCCGGATCGTGCCCCCCGGCGCCGGGTCGAGCACGCCGAGCACACAGCGGTACAGCGTGGTCTTCCCGGTACCGTTCGGACCGAACAGAGCGCACAGCTGCGACGAGGGAAGATCAAGCTCCACACGATCAAGGACATCGACACCGGGGTAGGCGAAGCTCAGGTCTCTGATCTGCAGCATCAGACCGCTCCCGACACGGCGACAAGGCGGGTTCGCAGCAGGTAGATCAGGTAGGGAGCACCGACGATCGAGGTCACGATCCCGATGGGGACCTCGCCGGTCGTGAGCGTCCGCGCCACGGTGTCGCACACGATCACGAAGGCGGCACCGAGCATCGCGGACAGCGGGATCAGGTAGCGGTGATCCGGGCCGATGATCATCCGGGCGGCGTGAGGAACCATCAACCCGACCCAGGCGATGATTCCCGACAGCGACACGACCAGGGCCGTGACGGCGGTTGCCAGGGCGATGAGCACACGCCTCGTTCGTTCGACCGGCACCCCGAGCGCAGCGGCCTCGTCGTCACCCAGCGTCAAGACGTTGAGCGACCATGCCCAGCGCCAGATCAGCAGGACACCGAACAGGACCACGGGAGCGACCCAGCGAACCTCGTCCCACGTTGCCCGGTGCAGCCCCCCGAGAATCCAGAAGACCAGGCGCCTGAGCTGTTCGTTGGACCCGAGGTACTGGAAGATCGAGAACAGCGCAGAGAACAACGAGCCGATGATCACCCCTGCCAGCACCAGGGTCACGGTGGGCAGCTGACCACGCACCCTCGCCAGGCGATAGGTGAGGACGACCGCGAGCAGACCGAAGGTGAACGCGAGCACCTGGAGGGATCCGGGTACGTCGAACATCACGGAGAGACCTGCGCCGAACGCGGCTCCCGAGGACACCCCGAGGATGTAGGGCTCGACCAACGGGTTGCGGAACACGCCCTGGTAGACGGCACCGCTGGTCGACAACGCGGCACCTACCACCACGGCGAGCACGATGCGCGTGAGGCGTATGTCGACCACGACGGTCTCCTGCACATCGCTGCCGCCACCCCCCAGACCGAACCTCGAGGCCGCGACTCTTGCGACGTCGGTCAGCGGGATGCGGTAGGCCCCGACCGTCACGGCGATGAGGAAGACGGCGACCAACCCACATCCGGCGACCGCGAGGATGACGAGCTTGCGGGCCCGATCCGCCGCGGCGACGTCAACGAACGCCGCCGCACCATCGGGGCGGTCCGGCTGCGCCCGGTGCCGAGTCAGCCCGACGAGCGTTCGGTTCACATCTCCCCCAGGTAGAGCTGGGCCTGTACGGCCTCGACCGCCGCATCACGATCCATGCCGTAGACCTCCTCGTAGAAGCGCAGTTCCTCCTCGGCAACGTCGAGGTCCTCGAAGCGCTCCGGATAGACCGCGGCCGCCATCTTCAGGATCCCGATGGGGGTCTCGATGGTGGCACGCCACTCGTCGTAGCCAAGACTGGCCAGCCGCTGCTCGCGGATCGCCCGCAGCTGCTGAAGGTTGGCCCAGTTCAACCCGGCGTTCTCCCCGGCAAGGACACGGTCGACCGCCAGGTACCCGTCGTGGCCGAGCAGAACGAGGACGTCCGGATCGAGCGCCAGCAGTTGCTCCTCGGAGATGGGCACAAAGGTTCCCTGGGTCACCAGGTTCTCGGCATTCACGATGTCGGTGAGCATGTGGGACTGGATGCTCTGGGTACCCATGGCGCTGTCGATGGTGGCGAACAGCACGACGCTGGCCCGCTCCTCGTCCGGAATGCGGGTCGTCCGCTCACGCACAAGGCCGATCCGCTCCTCGATGGCAGCGACGACCTCGGCCGCCTCGTCCTCGAAGCCGAACACCTCGCCGACGATGGTCACGTGCTGCCAGGCCGTGGCCAGGTCCGGTTCAGGGAAGTTGGACGGCGAGACGAAGACGACCACCGGGATGCCAAGATCCTCGAGGCGCTCGACCTCGACGCTGTGCATCTCGCGGTTCTCCTCGGTGTCCTCCCAGGACTCGAGGAACACCACATCCGGCTCGAGGGTTGCCAGTTGCTCGTAGTTGATGCCGCTCCAGGCTGATCCGACATCCACGGCCTCATCCACGGCAGGCACGAGGAAGCGGCGGAAGCTCTGGCGGGCCGCGTAATCGTCGACCCCGACGATCCGTTCGCTGATGCCGAACAGCTGCATGGACTTGGCGACCAGGCCCTCCCACTCCATCACGACGGCACGCTCGACCGGGCGGGGGATCTCGACCTCACGCTCCCAGTGGTCGACCACGGTGACGGTGTCGGTGTCGGGACTTGCCTCAGCGATGTCGTCGCCGTTGCAGCCCATGAGCAGCACGCAGGCCAGCCCCAGCAGCGGGACGAGCCAGCGAAGGGGACGGACGACCGGGCGACCGCCGGTGCGTGACGGAAGGATCGAAGGTGCCACGACTGACTCCTCGCCCGGGGGTAGGACCGAGCAAATGTTCTCGGAATTATTCCTACAACAAGAGCGCATTCTTGCTGCGGCATCGAACGCACCAACCGAGTCCATGGGCACGACCCTTGGGAGGCGAAGGACCCCAGTTCGGTGAGTCCGTGCCGCACGATCGCAATCCCCGGGGGACTAGCTGGAGTAGGAACCGGCATGCTGTCGATCACGACGCTTCCCCGACAAGGCCAGCCATCGTGCTCGATCTGATCGTCCTCGACGTCAACGAGACGCTGTTCGGGCTCGAGCCCGTCGCCGAGCGCATGGCGCAGATCGGGCTCGACGGCGGCTTCGAGCTGTGGTTCGCCCGCGTGCTGCGCGACGGCATCGCCGCCGCGGCGACCGATCGCTTCGTGAGCTTCGCGGCGCTCGCCCACCACCACCTGTACGTGCTGCTCGACGAGCGAGGGCTGACCGAGGGCGGCGAGGCGGCGGTCGAGCACGTGCTCGCCGGCTTCGAGGAGCTGCGCCCCCATCCCGACGTGGAGCCGGGATTGCGCGTGCTGCAGGCCAGTGGCGTGCAGGTCGTCGCGCTCACCAACGGCTCGGCTGCCCGGACCCGAGCCCTGCTCGAGCGCGGCGGACTCGACAGCTACGTCGCCGGGGTCCACGACGCTGGCGAGGTCGACCGCTTCAAGCCGCACGTGGCCACCTACCGCCGCGTGCTCGACCGGTACGCCGCCCGCCCCTCGCACAGCGCGATGGTCGCCGTGCATCCGTGGGACCTGCTCGGAGCGCAGCGCGCTGGCCTGCTGACCGGCTGGCTGAACCGTGAGCGTCGCCGAGATGCGGGACCGCTCCTGCACCCCGACGTCGAGGCGGCGGACCTCCCGGCGCTTGGCCGGCTGCTGCTGGCACGCCCCTGACCTGGTGCGCTGCCGGCCGGGCATCCGGCGGCACCATCGCGCAGCAGCCGCCAGCCCCCGCCCGGCCCGGCTGCTGAACCCCCTCAGGTTCAGCAGCCGTCGCCCGCCGCCCTTCCCCGGCCCCAGCCACGCGGACCAGTCCGAGCGATCCCACGCCGAGCTCCGGCCGCGCCCGGCCCCGCCCCGACCGACGCGGCGTACCCACACGGACACCCACGACCGGTTGCGTACGCCGCATCCCCCACGGTGGACCACGCGGCGTACCCATCCGGTCACCCATGACCGCCTCGGTACGCCGCATCCC
>SLLJ01000213.1 GCA_007134165.1 Nitriliruptoraceae bacterium
CGAGCGCAGAGGGCACCTTCGCCCCGTTCGGACGGGACCCTCGCCCCGACCACGAGCGGTCCGGAGTGCGTACCGTGAGCGCGAGCCGTTCTCGCTGCCCTCTGCCTGCCGAAAGACGCTGGTGACCGACGACCACGATCTGTCCCCCCGGCCTGACCCCTCGCCCGCGAGCACTGAGGAGCCCTCGATGACCTCAGGAGGCCCGGCCCCCACCGACACCCAGGACCTCGGCGACGCCGGTCACCAGAAGGTGCCGTGGCACGGCCGCGAGACCGAGCAGGTCCTCGAGCGACTCGACGTGAACCCGAAGTCGGGGCTCGACGAGCAGGAGGCCGCCCGGCGCCTCGAGGAGCACGGCCCCAACCTGCTCAGCCCCGATGAGCCGCGCACCAACTTCGACATCCTGATCTCGCAGTTCAAGAGCCCCCTGATCTACATCCTGCTGGTGGCGGCGGTCGTCACCATCCTCATCGACGAGTACACCGACGCGGCCGTGATCGCCGCGGTGCTCGTGCTCAACGCGATCATCGGGTTCATCCAGGAGCGCCGGGCCGATCGTTCGGTGCACGCGCTGATGGAGCTGGCCTCGCCCAAGTCCACCGTGGTGCGCGGTGGCAGGGAGCGAGAGGTCGAGGCCATCGACCTCGTGCCTGGCGACGTGGTGCTGCTGACCTCGGGCAGCCGGGTCCCCGCCGACCTGCGGCTGGTCGAGACGATCACCCTCAAGATCGACGAGTCGCTGCTGACCGGGGAGAGCGAACCCACCGACAAGTCGACCCGACCGGTCGACGAGGACGCTCTGGCCGCCGACCGCACCTCGATGGCCCACATGGGCTCGTCGGTCACCTCCGGGCGCGGCCGTGGCGTGGTCGCGGCCACCGCCACCGACACCCAGCTCGGCGCGATCGCCGAGAGCATCCGTCAGGAGGAGCAGCCGCCCACGCCGCTGCAGCAGCGGATGCACCGCTTCGCCAACATCATCGCCCTGGTGATCCTGGCGACCACCGTGATCGCCTTCTTCCTCGGCGTCGCACTCGGCGAACCGATCGACGAGATGTTCCTCACCGCGGTGGCGCTGGCCGTCGCGGTCATCCCCGAGGGCCTGCCGGTCGCCTTCACGGTCGCGATGGCGCTGGGGGTGCGGCGCATGGCGCAGCGCAACGCGCTGATCCGCGCGCTGCCCGCCGTGGAGACGCTGGGCAGCACCGACACGATCGGCTCGGACAAGACCGGCACCCTGACCACCAACCGCATGACCGCGCTGCGCGCCTGGACCGGGGGGGACACCTACGCCATCGAGGTCGACGGTCGCGACGTGCTCGAGGGCGACGACCTGCCCAGCGCCGACGACGTGGCCACCGCCGACGGCGACGATCCGCTGTCGCGCACCCTGCGCACGGGCGTGATCAGCAACGAGTCGGACCTGCAGATCGACGACGACGGCGAGGTGGAGCACCACGGCGACCCGACCGAGACCGCCCTGCTCGAGGCGGCGCTGCGGGTGGGCATCGATCCCCACGAGCTGCGCGAGCGGGCCCGGCTGCTCGCCAACGTGCCCTTCGAGTCCGACCTGCGCTACTCCTACGTGGTCGCCGACGAGGACGGCCCGGTGCTGCGGCTCAAGGGCGCGCCCGAACGGGTCCTGGACCTGTGCACGACCGTGGCCACCGACGACGGCACCGAGGAGCTGGACCGCCAGGCGGCGCTGGACGCGGCCGAGGCCATGGCCCGACGGGGGCTGCGGGTGCTGGCGATGGCCGAGCGCCGGCTCGACCTCGACGTCGAGGAGGTGGACCGCGAGGAGCCGCCGGCTCCCGAGGAGCTGACCCTGACCGGGATGGTCGGGATGCAGGACCCGCCCCGACCCGGCGTGCGCGAATCGATCGAGAACGTGCGCCATGCCGGGATGCGCGTGGTCATGATCACCGGGGACCATGCGGTCACCGCCCGTGCCATCGCCCGCGACCTGCGGCTGATCGACGACGACGACGCACCGGTGCTCACGGGCGCCGAGATGGAGCGCATCGACGACGAGGAGCTGCGCCGCCGGGTACCCGAGGTCGACGTCTACGCCCGGGTCGCCCCCGACCACAAGCTGCGGGTAGTCAAGGCGCTGCAGCACCTCGGCGACGTGGTCGCGGTCACCGGCGACGGCGTCAACGACGCGCCGGCGCTCAAGGCCGCCGACATCGGGGTGGCGATGGGCCAGGAGGGCACCGACGTGGCCCGTGAGGCCTCGGACATGGTGCTCACCGACGACAACTTCATCTCGATCGCCAACGCGGTCGAGGAGGGACGGGTCGTCTTCGACAACGTGCGCAAGGTCACCTTCTTCCTGCTGTCGACCGGGGCCGCCGCGATCGTGGCGATCCTGTACTCGATTGCCGCGGGCATCCCGCTGCCGTACGTGCCGGCCGCCCTGCTGTGGCTCAACGTGGTAACCAACGGCCTGCAGGACGTCGCGCTGGCCTTCGAGCCGGGCGAGCCCGACGTGCTCGACCGACCGCCGCGGCGCCGCGCGGAGGGCATCGTCACCTGGCTGCTGTGGGAGCGCACGATCCTGCTCGGGGTCACGATGGCGATCGGCAGCCTGTGGACCTTCCAGTGGGCCATCGACAAGGGCCTGACCGACGCCGAGCAGCGCGGGGTCGCGCTGACCACCCTGGTGGTGGCGATGGCCGTGCACGTCTACAACGCCCGCTCCGAGCGCCGCTCGATCATCGTCACCAACGTGCGCGGCAACCTGTTCCTGCTCATCTCCACCATCATCGCGCTCACCATCCACGTGCTCGCCTCGTACTGGGGACCGACCCAGACGATCCTGCAGATCGAGCCGGTCACCGGCGGCGGCTGGCAGCGGATCGCGGTCGTGGCCGTCGCGGTGGCGGTGGTCAGCGAGATCCACAAGGCGCTACGCAGCCGCCGCTGACGGGCGGCACGGCCTGCGCCGCCTGGTCGGGCGATCGGGTGCGCAGGCCGGGCGGGAGGCCGGGGTGGCATCGTTCCCACCCCGGCCACGTGACTAGCATCGGTCGGGCAGCGCCGGTGCCGGCCGGGATCCACAGCGTCCCCCGGGGCGACCGCGCCCCGGCGAGCGCGCGATGGAGAGCGCCGAGGTGAGCCCGCTGAGCCCGACCGGACCGATCCCCCCGGTGTTCCGGTCCTTCCTGGCCGTTGCGGGCGCGCGCCTGACGCCCACCACGCTGTCCAAGGCCACCCTGGCCGAGCTCACCCAGACGCTCGAGGACCTGATCCGTGTCGGCGACACCCGCGGCGCCGTGCTGACCGGCATCCAGGCGCAGCAACCCTGGCTGCCCCCATCACCACCACCGTCCGGCACACGTGACGCCGACGAGGGTGAGCGACGGTCGGTATTCGCCACCGGTGAACTTGGTCCGACCACCACCGTACGCCGCTTCCTGCTCGACAGCGGTGACCCCCTGGTGCAGGAGTGGTTCCTGGTCGCGCTCACCGACCGGTTCTCGGCGGCTCTGTTCGGACGCGAGTTCGCCGACCAGGACCCCGAGGAGGAACGCGATCGGCAGTTCGCCTCGGTGTGGACCTTCGACCCGGTGTCGGTCGCGCTGGTGACCAACGCGCTGGCAACCACCTGCGAGCAGGTGTCCGCGAGTTCCGCCGAGCAGGTACGCGCGGCGCTTGCCGAGCACCCTGCGCGCAGTGCTGCCCCCGGCATCGAGCAGCGCTTCGGCAATGCGGTGTTCGAACGGCTCGAGGCCAGCCGGTCGAGGTGGCGCAGCACGACCCTGGAGCTGAGGGAGGCTCAGCGCCGGCTGGCCGAGCAGCACCGCGCCCGGCTGCGCCTGGAGCGGCTGGCCGCTGCCGGCTCGATCAGCGCATTCATCGCCAACGACCTCAGCACGCTGCTCACCAACCTGGCATCCGCCGCCGCCCAGTTGGGCGAGGATCCGGCGGGCGAGCGCCGCACCGAACACCTCGAGGTCATCGAACGAGAATCGCGGCGCGCCCACCAACTCATCGACCAACTGCTGCGCTTCTCGGCCAGACGCCGGACGCAGCGCACCACCGTCCGGTTCGCTGAACTGCTCAGTTCCGCTCTGGACGATCTGCCGACCCCGGACGGCCGCCGCCCCGACGTGGAGGTCGGCCAACTGCCCGACGTCGTCGTCGAGGTCGATGCGGGCCAGTTGCGCCAGGTGCTCACCAACCTCATCGACAACGCCCTGCACGCTCCCGGACGTGAGCTCCCGGTCCGAGTGGTCGCCGGGGTGGATGACGACACGTTGTGCGTGCGGGTCCGTGACGACGGCACCGGCATCGACCCCGAGGTGCTGCCGCGCGTCTTCGAGCCGCTGGTGACCAGCAAGCCGCCCGACGAGGGCATGGGGCTGGGCCTGCCAATCGCTGCGTCGTACGTCGAGGACCACGACGGCAACCTCGAGGTCACCGAAACCGGCCCCGAGGGCACCACCCTGACCCTGTGCCTGCCGATCGCCGGCTTCCCGTCACCCGCGCAGCCCCCGCCGGAGGCCGGCACCGACGACGAGGACCGCTTGGCTCCGAATGGTGCTTCGCCGGCCGACGACCCTGGACCCGGAGCTAGCGTCGCCACCAACGATGACCAACCGGCCCCGGCCGACCGCCCGGATTCCGCCGACCCGACGGATCCCGCCGCCCCCTCGGACCCGGCTGCCTCCCTGCCGGGGGTGACGGCGGCGGACCTGAATGGTGCCACCGGTCCGGCCGCTACGGCCGAGGCGCGCGGCGAGGACACCGACCCGACGTCGACGCAAGCAGCCGTCGCGCCAGCACGAGAGCCGGGCCCGCGCCGATGTCTGGTCATCGACGACGAGGCTGCGATCCGAGGCCTGGTGGAGGCGCTACTGACCCGTGCCGGCTGGGAGGTGGTGACCACCGGCGACGCCGACGTGGCCCTGGTCGAGGCCCGCTCGGAGCACTTCGACGTGGTGCTGCTCGACCTCGACCTTGGGCACGGGCCGGGACAGGGCCAGCTTCTGCTCGATCGGCTGGCACGGGTCCAACCGGGCGTAGAGCAGCGCACGGCGTTCATCACCGGCAGTGGCGCCAACGAAGAGGAACTCGGGCGTACCGTGCTGGTCAAGCCGTTCACCTGGACCCGGCTGCGTTCCCTGCTCGAGCACATGACCGCGTCCGTGGAACCGGACGAGTGATCCTGCGGCCGCGGGGACCACTGCGGTGCACCGTCGCCACGTTGACGTGCTGGCGAGTGAGGCGGTAATCTTTGATAACGCGCCGGCTGACCGTCGGCGCGATCGTCGTGAGAGGCCCTCTGGCCGACGCAAGTACTTGCGCCGCTAGCTCAATTGGCAGAGCATCCGGCTCTTAACCGGCAGGTTCGGGGTTCGAGTCCCTGGCGGCGCAC
>SLLJ01000485.1 GCA_007134165.1 Nitriliruptoraceae bacterium
CACCGACTGCGGTTCGCGCGGCGGGGTGCAGGTCGAGGTCGGTCTGCACGACTCACAGTCGCTCTACGGGCGGGTACTGGCCCGTGACGTGCTGATCCCGGGCACCGAGCAGCTGCTGCTCCCGGCCGGCACGCCGATCGCCGACACCGCGGTCCGACGGCTGCGCGCGGCGCTGGTCAAGGGCCTGCACCCGGACACCGGTGAGCCGCTCGAGGTGGAGGTCTCCCCGGCCCAGCGCATCGTGACCGTGCGCTCGGTGCTGACCTGCAACACCGAGATCGGGGTGTGCCAGTTGTGCTACGGCGAACTGCTTGCCAACGGGGCCATGGTGGACATGGGTGAGGCGGTGGGCATCGTGGCCGCCCAGTCCATTGGCGAACCCGGCACCCAGCTGACGATGCGGACCTTCCACACCGGTGGGGTCGCATCGGCCGACGACATCACCGCCGGTCTGCCGCGTGTGGTGGAGCTGTTCGAGGCCCGGAGCCCACGAGGCAAGGCCGAGATCGCGCGCATCGCGGGCACGGTCCGCCTCGAGGACACCGACCACGGTCGGATCCTGTCGATCCTCGGCGCGCGGGACCAGGTCGACGAGCACGAACTGCCGCGCGGCGCCCGGCTGTTCCGGTCGGACGACGGAAGCTTCGAGGTCGCCGACGGCGTGCATGTCGAGGTGGGCCAGCAGCTCACGCTCGGTGCGATCGACCCCCATGAACTGCTCGAGGTGCAGGGCACCCGGGTGGCCCAGCTGCACCTCGTCGACCAGGTCCAAGAGGTCTACCGGTCCCAGGGCGTACCGATCCACGACAAGCACGTGGAGCTGATCGTGCGCCAGATGTTCCGTCGCGTGCACGTGATCAACGTGGGCGACACCTCGTTCCTTCCCGGCGACAGCATCGACCGGGTCCGCTTCCGCAAGGAGAACGACCGCGTGTTGGCCGAGGGCGGGCAGCCGGCCGCCGGCCGCGAGATGCTGATGGGAATCACCAAGGCGTCGCTGGCCAACGACTCGTGGCTGTCGGCCGCATCGTTCCAGGAGACCACCCGGGTGCTGACCGAGGCGGCGCTGGAGTCGGCGACCGATCCGTTGGTGGGCCTCAAGGAGAACGTGATCATGGGCAAGCTCATCCCGGCCGGCACGGGGGTGGACCGCTACCGGCGGGTGGAGGTGTCGCACGCCGAACTGCCCGACCAGGCGCTGCCCCCCGACATCGCCGAGTTCCTCACCTCCAACGAGTCCTACGAGGGTGACGGCTCGTGGGGCTTCACCGGTGGGTGGGGCTACGAGGAGGGTGCGGAGGGCGCCGGCGCCGGGTGACCCTGCCAGGCTCGAGATGCGACGAGGGGCACCCGTGTGGGTGCCCCTCGTCGCCGGTCTGATCGGGTGCTACAGGTCCTCTTCGAGCCCGTCATCAATGATCGGGTCCTCGATCGGGTCGATCTCGCCCTCTTCGACCTCGCAGGCGACGGCCCCGAGCGACAGGGCGGCGACGCCGGTGGCGAGGGCAAGCTTGGTGGTCAGGGTGCGCTTCATCGCAGGTGACTCCTGATTGGGTGATCCAAAGGTGCCGGTCCGAGCGGTGGCTTGCCACGATCGGTTGGCCGGGATGAGCGGTCGAACGGCGGTGGCCGGACGGACAGGTCCGGGTTCTCCGCGGGTGCACACCGCCCGGAGGCCGGTCGTCGAGTTGACCACTGCGAGACGGCTCGCTACCGTTCGACTTCGCGCCGTGCTGCCACGGCGCATGTCCAGGCGCTGCCGCGCCACCTCCCGATTCCCCGCGTGATGCTGCGCTGCGGACGGGCCGGACCACCAAGAGCGGAACGCCCGGCCCCGTGGGTCGGACCGTCCCTCCGCTCCGCCCGGTCGCACGACGCGACCGTTGGGGGAGCGGGGCCACCCACCATGACGCCTCGCCGCGGTGCGGCCGAGAACAGGAAGACGTCGAACATGCCCACCATCCAGCAGTTGGTGCGCAAGGGTCGCACGGACAAGGCGAAGAAGAACAAGACCCTGGCGCTGAAGGGTTCCCCCCAGCGCCGGGGCGTGTGCACCCGCGTCTACACCACCACCCCCAAGAAGCCGAACTCCGCGCTGCGCAAGGTCTGTCGGGTGCGGCTGACCTCGGGCATCGAGGTCACGGCCTACATCCCGGGGGAGGGCCACAACCTGCAGGAGCACTCCATCGTGCTGATCCGCGGTGGTCGGGTGCGTGACCTGCCGGGGGTGCGCTACAAGGTGATCCGGGGCTCGCTGGACGCCGCGCCGGTACGTGACCGCAAGCAGTCGCGTTCGCGCTACGGCGTGAAGAAGGAGGGCTGACATGCCGCGCAAGGGTTCCCCCGGACGTCGTCCGGTCATCGCCGACCCGAAGTACGGATCGGTCCTCGTCACCCAGTTGACCAACCGCATCATGCGCGACGGCAAGCGTTCGGTGGCGGAGGGCATCGTCTACGACGCGCTGGCCAACATCGGCTCGCGCACCCAGGGCGGGGATCCGATCAGCGTGCTGAAGCGTGCCGTGGACAACGTCAAGCCTCAGCTCGAAGTCAAGTCCCGCCGGGTCGGCGGGGCCACCTACCAGGTTCCCATCGAGGTCCGCCCGTCGCGCTCCACGACCCTCGCTCTGCGCTGGATCGTCGGCTACGCGCGAATCCGGCGGGAGAAGACCATGGCCGAACGCCTCGCCGGCGAACTGCTCGACGCCTCCAACGGCGTGGGTGCGGCCGTCAAGCGGCGCGAGGACACCCACAAGATGGCCGAGGCCAACCGGGCCTTCGCGCACTACCGCTGGTGACCTGGCCGGTCCGGCGCCCCCGGCCGCCGAACCGCCCACCGCGACCACCACGACCGCCGCCCCCGCCGCCCGAGCCCCTTCGGGCGGCGCCACCGCGCGGGCGCGACGCAGCACACGAGGAAGCGACCACGATGGCCCTCAAGCGCACCGTGAAGCTCGACCAGCTTCGCAACATCGGCATCATGGCCCACATCGACGCGGGCAAGACCACCCTGACCGAGCGCGTTCTGTTCTACACCGGCCGCACCTACAAGCTCGGTGAGGTCCACGACGGCGCCGCGACGATGGACTGGATGGAGCAGGAACAGGAACGTGGCATCACCATCACCTCCGCCGCGACCACCTGCGCCTGGGGTGAGCACACGATCAACATCATCGACACGCCCGGCCACGTCGACTTCACCGTCGAGGTCGAACGCTCGCTCAGAGTCCTCGACGGCGCGGTCACCGTGTTCGACGGGGTCGCCGGGGTCGAGCCGCAGTCCGAGACCGTGTGGCGTCAGGCTGACAAGTACGGCGTGCCTCGCATCTGCTTCGTCAACAAACTCGACCGCATCGGTGCCTCCTTCGACTTCTCCTTCGACTCGATCCGACAGCGGCTGACCGACCAGGCGGTCGCCGTTCAGTTGCCGATCGGCATCGAGTCGACCTTCCGCGGCGTGGTTGACCTCGTCGCCTGGCGCGGTGTGGTCTGGGGGAGCGACGACCTCGGCGCCTCATTCGAGGTGATCGAGGTCCCTGCCGAGCTCGAGCAGGAGGCGCTGGCACGCCGCGCCGAACTGATGGAGAAGGTTGCCGAGACCGACGACGAGTTGCTCGAGGCCTTCTTCGAGCAGGGCGAGCTCACCGTCGAACAGCTCAAGGCCGGGCTGCGCCGGGCGACCATCGCTAACGAACTCGTGCCGGTGCTGTGCGGCTCGGCGTTCAAGAACAAGGGTGTTCAGACCCTGCTCGACGGCGTGACCGACTACCTGCCCTCGCCGCTGGAGGTTCCCCCGGTTCACGGAACCCACCCGCGCACCGGCGAGCAGGTGACCCGCGCTCCCGAGGATGACGGGCCCTTCGCGGCGCTCGCCTTCAAGGTCATGACCGACCCGTACGTGGGAACCCTGACCTTCGCGCGGGTGTACTCGGGCACGCTGGAGGCTGGCTCGCACGTACTCAACGTGACCAAGGACGCCAAGCAGCGGGTCGGACGGATCCTGCAGATGCACGCCAACCACCGCGAGGAGCGGGAAGGCTGCATGACCGGTGACATCGTCGCGCTGGTCGGCCTGAAGGGCGCCTCCACGGGGGACACCATCACCACCCCCGGCTCTCCCGTGCTGCTGGAGTCGATGGACTTCCCCGCCCCGGTGATCCACATCGCCATCGAGCCCAAGACCAAGAGCGACCAGGAGAAGCTCTCCACGGCGCTGGGCAAGCTCGCCGAGGAGGACCCGACGTTCACGGTGCGCACCGACGAGGACACCGGCCAGACCCTCATCGGAGGGATGGGCGAACTGCACCTCGAGATCATCGTCGACCGGCTCATGCGCGAGTTCAAGGTCGCCGCCAACGTCGGCCGGCCGCAGGTCGCCTACCGCGAGATGGTCAAGCGCAAGGTCGAGAAGGTCGACCTCAAGTACGCCCGGCAGACCGGTGGTCGTGGGCAGTACGGGCACGTGGTCATCGATGTCCAGCCGCTCACTGATGCCATGCGCGACGAACTCGACCTCGAGGTTGACGACCACTACTACTTCAACAACCGGATCATCGGCGGCTCGATCCCCAAGGAGTACATCCCCTCGGTCGACTCCGGTATCAAGGAGGCGATGGAGTCGGGCGTGCTCGCCGGCTACCCACTGGTCGACCTGCATGTGTCGCTGGTCGACGGCAGCTACCACGACGTCGACTCCTCGGAGATGGCCTTCAAGATCGCCGGGTCGATGGCGATCAAGGAGGCCTGCCGCAAGGCTGGTATCCAACTGCTCGAGCCGGTCATGGACGTCGAGGTGGTGACACCGGACGACTACATGGGTGACGTGATGGGCGACCTGTCGGGCCGTCGCGGTCTGATCCAGGGCTCCGAGCAGCGTTCCAACGCCACCGTCATCAAGGCCCGGGTGCCGCTGTCGGAGATGTTCGGCTACGCCACCGATGTTCGGTCGATGACCCAGGGCCGAGCCAGCTACACGATGCAGTTCGGCTCCTATGAGCCGGCCCCGACCTCCATCCAGGAGGAGATCGTCGCGAAGACCCGCGGCGAGTGACCCGTTGACCACCACCCGGGCCGCACGCGCGCGGACCCACGCCGCACCACGTGAGGAGAGCCATCATGGCCAAGGAGAAGTTCGAGCGGACCAAGCCGCACATGAACATCGGGACGATCGGTCACGTCGATCATGGCAAGACGACGTTGACGGCGGCGATCACCTCGGTGCTTCACAAGCAGAATCCGAATGTGGCGTCGATGGAGTTCGATGCGATCGACAAGGCGCCCGAGGAGCGTGAGCGGGGGATCACGATCAATGTGGCGCATGTGGAGTATGAGACC
>SLLJ01000474.1 GCA_007134165.1 Nitriliruptoraceae bacterium
CAGGGGCACCCCTACGGCCGGGTGCTGCACTTCGGGGTCCGCGAGCACGCCATGGCCGCGATCTGCAACGGCATCGCCCTGCACGGCCTGACCCGTCCGTATGGCGGCACCTTCCTCGTGTTCTCCGACTATGCGCGCCCCGCGATCCGGCTCGCCGCCCTGATGGGCCTGCCGGTCACCTACGTCTTCACCCACGACTCGATCGGGCTGGGCGAGGATGGTCCCACCCACCAGCCCGTGGAGCACCTCACCGCGCTGCGTGCGATCCCGGGCCTGGACGTGGTCCGCCCCGCGGACGCCAACGAGACCGCCCTTGCCTGGGCCGAGGTGCTGCGCCGCGGCGGTTCGCTGCCGGGCCGGCCGGTGGCGCTTGCGCTGTCGCGCCAGGGACTGCCGGTACTCCCGGGCACGTCCGCCGAGGGCGTGGCGCGCGGCGGATACGTGCTCGCCGACGCTGATCACGGTCCCGACGTGGTGCTGCTGGCCACCGGTTCCGAGGTCCACCTCGCGCTCGAGGCCCGCGAACGGCTGCTCGGCAGGGTCGGGGTCCGGGTCGTCTCGATGCCCTGCCAGGAGTGGTTCGCCGCCCAGGACGACGACTTCCGCGCGGCGGTGCTGCCGCCGGACTCGACGCCCCGGATCTCGGTTGAAGCCGGCATCGAGATGTCGTGGCAGCACCTGATCGGCGAGGGTGGTCGCCACCTCGGCGTCGAAGGCTACGGTGGCAGCGCGGACCCTGCGGCCCTGTTCTCCGAGCACGGAGTGACCATCGAGTTGATCGTCGAGGCCGTGCTCGACCTGACGAGGAGCGTTCCATGAGCACCTCACCGTCCACCGACCTGCGCCCCACCGCCGCTCTGAGCCGGCAGGGGGTCGCGATCTGGCTCGATGACCTGTCGCGAGAGCGGCTGGACACCGGCGGGTTGGCCGCCATGATCGTCGAGCGCGACGTGGTGGGCGTGACCACCAACCCCAGCATCTTCCAGGCGGCGATCACCGGCTCGGACCGTTACGCCGACGACATCGCCGCGCTCGCTGCCGACCGGGCCGACGCCGAAGCGATCGTGCGGGCGCTGACCACCGACGACGTGCGCCGGGCCTGTGACCTCTTCACGCCGGTGTGGGAGGCCTCCGGGGGTCAGGATGGCCGGGTGTCGATCGAGGTCGATCCACGCCTGGCCCACGACACCGAGGGCACGCTCACGCAGGCCCGCGAGCTGTGGGCCGAGGTCGACCGCCCCAACCTGCTGGTCAAGGTCCCCGCTACCCCTGCGGGGCTGCCGGCGGTGCGCCGCCTGATCGCCGAGGGCATCAACGTCAACGTCACGCTGCTGTTCTCCCTCGAACGCTACCGCCAGACCATCGACGCCTACCTCGCTGGGCTCGAGGACCGGCTTGCTGCCGGCCACCCGCTGGCCGAGGTCGCCTCGGTGGCCTCCTTCTTCGTCTCGCGGGTCGACACCGAAGTGGATGCGCGGCTGGATGCGCTGGGCACCCCCGAGGCGGCAGCGGTGCGCGGCACGGCCGCGGTCGCCAACGCCCGGCTGGCCTACGGCGCGCACCTGGCCACGGTCGCCGGACCACGGTGGGAGCCGCTGGCCGCGGTCGGCGCCCGCCCGCAGCGGCCGCTGTGGGCCTCCACCGGAGTCAAGGACCCGGCCTATCCGGCGGCGCGGTACGTGACCGAGTTGGTCGCGCCCGGCACCGTGAACACCATGCCCGAGGCGACCCTCGAAGCGGTCGAGGAGGCACCGGCCGTCACGGCCGACTCGATCACCCCGGCGCTCGACGATGCCCGCGCCGAACTCGACGCGCTGGCCGGTCTCGGCATCGACCTGACCGAGGTCACCGACGTGCTCGAGGCGCAGGGGGTGAAGAAGTTCGTCGACGCCTGGGAGCAGTTGCTGGAAGCGGTCTCGTCGCGGAGTTGACGCCGGTCAGTCGGCCGACGGCCGGCTGCCAGGACCGAACTCGACGCCGTCCGGCAGTTGCGCGTCGTCGCCGAGCACGGTCGGGCCGACGACGGTGGCGCCGGCTCCGACTCGGGCGCCCGGTCCGGAGGCCAGGCCCTGCACCCGGGCGCCGGCACCCACCTCGGTGTCGTCGGCGAGCACGCTGTCGGTGACGTCTGCGTCCGGTCCGATCTGGCAACCGGCGCCGAGCACGACGTCGGGTCCGACACGAGCCCCGGCTGCCAGCACGCAGCCTGGCCCGAGGAGGACCGGGCCAGTCAGCGTCACCTCCGGTCCGACCACGACGTCGCGGCCACGGCGTATGTCGTGTTCGTCGGGCGGGACCGCGTCCAGGGTCGGCCACGCAAGTGCGCCCGACAGCGCCAGCCGGTGCCCGGCGAGGTAGCGCTCGGGGGTGCCCAGGTCCGCCCACGCCGCGTCGGACACCGCCCCGCGTACGTGTGCGCCGTCGGCGACCAGGGTGGGGAACACCTCGCGCTCGAAGGACAGCCGGCCGGTCGGGAACCGCAGGATCGCGTCGGGATCGAGTACGTAGGTGCCGGCGTTGACCGTGTCGTGACCCGGAAGCGTGCCCGGCGGGGGCTTCTCGACGAACCCGGTGATGCGCTCACCGTCGAGCACGCACACTCCGAAGGTCGAGGTGTCCGGCACCCGGGTGAGCACCAGGGTGGCGTCCGCGCCCGCGTCGAGGTGGCCCCGTGTCACGGCGGTGAGGTCCACGTCGGTCAGCACGTCGCCGTTGAGCACCAGCACCGGCCCGTCGCAGGATCCGATCGCAGCACGGACGCCGCCGGCGGTGTCGAGGGGTTCGGGCTCCGGGACCGCGCGAAGGTCGAGCCCGTGCTCGCGGGCCAACGGGTCGAGGACACTGAAGGGAGCCGGGTCGGCGCCGACCACCAACCACACCCGTTGCACGCCGGCCGTGGACAGCCGCAGCAGCATCCCGGCGAGCAGCGGCGCGCCACAGAAGGGCAGCAGCGGTTTGGGCGTGGTGTCGGTCAGCGGGCGCAGTCGGGTCCCCGCGCCGCCCGCGACGATCATGGCTTCTCGCACGGCGGACACGGCGGTTCTCCAGACGATTCAGGAGGCGGTCGTGGGACGGGACGCTAGGCGACGGCCGCCGACCGTGGCATGCTACCCGCTCCCGTGCCTGATCCGAGGAGTCGCCCGTGTCTGGACCTACACCCGAGGTGCTCGACCGCATCGTCAAGGCCTACGACGTGCGCGGCCTGGTCGGCGAGGAACTCGACGAACGGGTGGTACGCGCGCTCGGTGTCGCCGTGGCTTCGGTGCTGGCCGCCGACGACGAGGCGGTGGTGGTCGGCCGCGACATGCGCCCTTCCTCTCCGGGGTTGGTGGACGCGTTCGCGGACGGGGTCATGAGCTGCGGACTCGACGTCGTAGACCTCGGGCTGGCGTCGACGGACCAGGTGACCTACGCCTCGGGGGAGCTCGGGCTGCCCGCGGCGATGTTCACCGCCAGCCACAACCCGCCCGCCTACAACGGCATCAAGCTCTCGCGGGCCGGCGCGGTGCCGGTGTCCATCACCAGCGGGCTGGCCGAGGTGCGCGACGCCGCCGCGGCCGAACTCGAAGGAGCTGGGCGTGGTGTGGCCGCCCCCGGAGTTGGCCGTGGGAGTCGCCGGGAGCTGGATCTGCTGGAGCCCTTCGCAGCGCACGTGCGCAGCTTCGTCGAGGTGGACCGGCTCGCCCCGGTGTCGGTCGCCGTCGACGCCGGCAACGGCATGGCTGGACTGCTGTGGCCCGCCGTGGTCGCCGGTACCCCGATCTTGACCGAGCCGCTGTACTTCGAGCTCGACGGCACGTTCCCCAACCACCCGGCCAACCCCCTGCTCGAAGACAACCTGCGTGACCTGCAGGCGGCCGTCCGATTGGGCGGGCACGCGCTCGGGCTGGCCTTCGACGGCGACGCCGATCGGGTCTTCGCCGTGGACGAGACCGGTCGGGCGGTGTCCTCGTCACTGATCGGCGCGGTGGTCGCCGACCGGCTGCTGCGCCGGGAGCCGGGCGCGACCGTGCTCTACAACCTGGTGTGCTCGCGGAGCGTTCCCGAGACCATCGAAGCCGCGGGAGGGGTGCCGGTGCGCACCCGGGCCGGGCACTCCTTCATCAAGCAGCGCATGGCCGAGACCGATGCCGTCTACGCCGTAGAGCACTCCGGACACCATTACTTCCGCGACAACCACCGCGCCGACTCCGGGGTGATCGCTGCGCTGGTCCTGCTCGAGGCGGTCGCTGACGCCGGAGCGCCTTTGTCGCAGGTCGTGGCCCCCTACGACCGCTACGCCGCGTCCGGCGAGTACGACGTCGAGGTGGAGGACCGCGAAGCAGCCCTCGACCGAGTCCGCACGCACTTCGCCGGCCGGGGCCCCGTCGACGAGCAGGACGGGCTGCTGATCGACACCACCTCCGGGTGGTTCAACCTGCGGCCGAGCAACACCGAGCCGGTGCTGCGGCTCAACGTCGAGGCGGCCGACACCGCCGCAGTGGCGGCACTGCTGGCCGAGGTCACGTCGGTGACGAGGAGCCGAGGAGGGGATTCGAACCCCTGACCGTCCGCTTACAAGGCGGATGCTCTGCCGGACTGAGCTACCTCGGCGCGGTGCCGGAGCCAGGATAGTGTGCACGGTGACGACCACGACGTAGTTGCACTGGTGTCGTTCGTCTGTCACCCTGTCGCACGACCCGGACTCAGGAGCCCTTCCGATGGCTGCGTTCCACGACACGGATCCTTCGGCGCTCGACGAACGCGCGCAGGAGGTCCTAGACTTCGAGCGGGAGTGGTGGCGGTACGCGGGTGCCAAGGAGCAAGCGATCCGGGAGCGCTTCGACGTCTCGCCGACCCGCTACTACCAACTGCTCAACCGGGTCATCGACGACGAGGAGGCGGTCGTCTACGACCCCATGCTCGTGAAGCGACTGCGGCGTCTGCGCGCAGCACGTCAGCGCCAGCGCGCAGCCAAGCGACTCGGCGCGAACGCGCGGTAAGGCACCACGGTGAGCGAAACGACCATGACGGCCCCCTCCGGATCCGAAGGTACGGGGTCCGCGCCCTCGGATCCTCCGCTGCGTTCCGCGGCGTTTCGCGCGCTGCTCGGGGCGGTGGCCATCGTAGGGGTTCCCGCGTTCGTGTTCTGGGTCATCGGTGCGGTCGGCGGCGACGACACACTGCTGGTAGCCGATCGAGATGAGGTCGAGGACGTCGAGGGCGACGCCGACGTCGATGGGGCAGAACCGGAGCCTGAGCCTGAGCCTGAGCCGGAACCGGAGCCTGAGCCTGAACCGGAGCCTGAACCGGAACCGGAGCCTGAGCCCGAACCGGAGCC
>SLLJ01000280.1 GCA_007134165.1 Nitriliruptoraceae bacterium
CCGGCGGGTTGGAACGGCCCGGCGGGCTCGAGGATCCCGACGACCTCGCGAACTATCGCACGCCCTTCTCGCGGCTGGTGAGGCATGCCCGGGGGTGGCTCGGGCTGGTGGTCGCGATCGCCGTAGCGCTGCCGCTGGCCGGGTGGGCCATCGACGAGCTGGCGTTCCGCCGGTCGGGGGGCACGGTCGCGCAGCGGCTCGGCCCGGACGCCGCGCTGGTCGACGCGCTGCTGCTGGTGCGCGTGAGCACGTGTGCCGGCGGATCGAGTTCGGGGAGCGCGTTCGCGGTCGACCTCGGCGATGGGCCGGTGGTGGTGACCAACCGCCATGTCGTGGACGAGGCCAGCGCCGTCGGGGTGCGACCGCTGGTCGGCGGCCCGGCGCTGTCGGTGACCGGGGTCCGGCTCAGCGCCGACCTCGACGTGGCCGTGCTCGAGTTGTCCGATCCGCGAGCGCTGCCGGCCACGCTGGTGGCCGGACCGGATGCGGCGGTCGGCGACGAGGTCCGGCTGGTCGGCTTCCCTTCCGCCCGTCCATTCACCACCGAGGGCGAGGTCGTCGAGGTGGCACCCACGCGCCTGCTGCTGGACCTGCGGACCGATCCGGGCGCGTCGGGTTCGCCGGTCGTCGACGACGAGGGTCGGGTGGTGGGGCAGATCTGGGCCCGCACCGTCGACGGGCAGGGGGTCGCAACCCCGATCAGCGCCGTCGCGCGAGCCGTCGAGCGGGCCGCACCGGCCCCCGGGTGCTGAGCAGCTACGCGTCGGGGCTCCGGTGTGCCATCATTGGTGGCACTGGGAGCCTGGGCCGGCCGACGCCGGTCCACCGCGAGGAGTGGAGCCGTCGTGTCGATGCGGATGTCACCCGCCGATGCCGTGTGGTACCTGGGCGAGACGCCCGAGAACCCGATGATGATCTCCAACGTGCTGTGGTTCGATCGGAAGCTCGACGTGTCGGTGCTGCGTGAGCGGCTCCAGCAGCGCATGCTCGATCGCCACCCGGTGATGCGGATGAAGATCGTGGACTCGATGGTTCCCGGCGTGCTGCCCCGTTGGGTCGAAGACCGCGACTTCGACCTCGACAACCACGTCACCGAGAGCACCCTGCCCCCACCGGGCGACCAGGCCAGCGTCGAGAGGCTGTTCAGCGACGAGCGCAGCACCCCGCTCAATCGCGACCTTCCGCTGTGGCAGATTCACGTTCGGCACGGCTACCAGGGCGACCGCAGCATCATGCACACCCGGCTGCACCACAGCATCGGCGACGGGCTCGCGCTCACCCAGGTCATGCTGAGCCTGGTCGACGAGTTCGACCCCGGGGCGCTGCAGATCAGCGACCAGCCCTGGACCCAGAAGGCCGGGGAACTGCTCGGCTTCGGCCGCGAGATGCTGGCCAACGGCTCGAAGCTGGCCCGCCACCCGCTGGGGATGGTCGACGTCGCCAAGGACGCGGCCAACACCGCCTCGTGGGCGATGAAGCTGCTCGCCCCGCAGATGGTCGACCGCACGGTGCTGCAGGGCCGGCCCGAGGGCCGCAAGATCATGACCTGGGATCCCGAAGGATTCGACCTCGACGAGACCAAGGCCGCGGCCCGTGCCAACGGCGTGACCATCAACGACCTGGTGCTCGGCTCGATGAGCGGTGCGTTGCACCGTCACCTCTCCGAGCACGACAACCTGGTCGACGACGTGCTGGTGATGATCCCGATCAACCTGCGGGCGCCCGGCGCGCCGCTGCCGCGCCACCTCGGCAACCGCATCGGGCTGCTGCCGGTCCGACTGCCGGTGCGCTCGCCGGACCCGATGGAGCGGTTGCTGCTGCTGCGCGAACGCATGGAGGAGCTCAAGGCCTCGCCGGCCCCGGTCGTCTCCCGGCTGCTGATGGCCGGCACCTCGCTGACCACCCCGGCGGTCGAGAAGCAGATCCACCGGCTCAACCAACTGCGCGGCACCGGCGTGGTCACCAACGTCCCGGGTCCGCGCTTCCCGCTGCACCTGGGCGGAGCCCGGTTGGCGGGCAGCGTCGGCTGGGGGGGCATGACCGGACGGCTCAACCTCAGCGCCTGCTTCATCAGCCTCGGCGGGCGGATCTTCTCGGGGCTGGTCACCGACCACGCCATCACGCCCGACCCGCAGTCGCTGCTGCGCTACGTGCAGCAGGAGCACCGCACGCTGCTCGACGCGCTGCCCGTCACGCCGGAGCCGGTCGACGGCGCGGCCTGATCGCATGACGGTGTAACTGTTCGGTTGGTCGAACGTCTTGGAGGTGGCAGCCGATGCTGCCGCGGGTGATCCGGCGCCGGTGCAAGGCCGGCTCCACCCGCGGATCGTGTGGACGATCCCCGAGAGGACGAGGACTGACCATGAGCGAGTCGACCTACACCGAGGAGGAGCTGAGCGCCTTCTCCGACAAGCTGCAGGCGTGGGGTGACGGCCTGCCCGAACGTGAGCAGCAGCTGCTGGGCAACCTGGTGGGCCGTGCGGCCGCGCACACGCAGGGCGTGGCCGAGGCTGAGGAGGCCGAGGTCGTCGGGTTCGCCCCGATCTTCATGGAGTTCGAGGGCGTCGTTGCCCGCTCGAGCCGCATCGCACTGTCGCCGCTGTCACCCACTACGGTCGTGCGGTACAAGGATCAGTGAGCTTCACGTTTGGGGGTCCGGCGGGTCTGCTGGTGCGCAGATCCGCCGGACCCGTTCGGGGGTTGGTGGCCGTTCTTCATAGCTGGCCGGACAGATGCTGGTCGGTGATGCGCTCACCGACCAGCTGCCGGAGGCGGACATCCACCTGGCCTACCTGAGTCCGTCGATGCTGCAGGAGCTGGTGCTGCAGGAGCTGGTCGAAGGCGCGGGGCTGTCCAGGCGGGGGTCCGCCTGGTGACGGTTGCCTACCGGGTGCCGGGACTGATCCCCGATCGGGCGGTTGGGGGCGGTTGCCGCTTTCGCGGCACGGTCGTGAGGTGCGGGTGTGCAGATGGTCGTGGTGGGGGTGTAACCGTTGGCGGTGTGGGCCGTCTTGGAGGTGGCAGCTGCTGCTGCCGGCGGGTGCATCAGGGCCGGCGTGAGGGTCGGCCCCACCCGCAGGCCGGCGCCCAACAACCGGGATGACGGTCCAACCAGATGAGGAGTGATGATGAGCGAGTCGACCTACACCGAGGAGGAGCTGAGCGCCTTCTCCGACAAGCTGCAGGCGTGGGGCGAGAGCCTGCCCGAACGCGAGCAGGAGCTGCTGGGCAGCCTGGTGGGCCGTGCGGCTGCGCACACGCAGGGCGAAGCGGAGGGCGACGAGGAGGTGGCCGGGTTCAGCTTCACCAAACCATCGAGCTTCACCCAGTTCGGTGACGTCAGCCGGATCGCGCTTTCGCCGCTGTCGACGAGGTGGCGGCCGACACCCATCAAGGAGGGATGGTAGCCCTGGTAGCTCGCGCCTTGTGCACCCCGGTGCCGGTCGGAGCGGCTGGGGCGCTGCGGCCGGCGTCCGGGAGGGTGGTTGGGTCGGGAGCCGGCCAAGGATGCAAGGAGGTGTCGAGGTGGTGACGGGATGGCCGTTCTTCGTGGCCTCGCCGGAGGAGCACGTCGCACCGGCGCTGGATCTTGCTGAGGTCGGTCCGGGGATGCGGGTGGGTGATCTGGGCTGCGGAGACGGTCGGCTGCTGCTCGCGGCGGCGCAGCGGGGGGCGGAGGTGGTCGGGGTGGAGCTCGACGAGCAGCTTGCGGCCACTGCCCGTCGCCGGTTGGCCGAGGCTGGGCTGCCCGGGCAGGTGCTGGTGGGTGATCTGCTCGCCGACGAGCTGCCCGAGGCCGACGTCTACCTCGCCTACCTGAGTCCGTCGATGTTGCAGGAGCTGGTCGCCGGCACGGGGTTGTCCACGCGGGGGGCGCGGCTGGTGACGGTGGCCTACCGGGTGCCGGGACTGGTGCCCAACCGGGCGGTGGGGGGCTGTCACCGTCATGATCTGCCGGGGCTTCACCGTCCGGTGCGTCGGGGCTTCAGCGCTGCCGCCCTGCTGGCGGTCGTGCCGCCGGGTGGGCGTCGGCTGCTCGCCTACGCGATGGCCGGGCATCCGGCCGGGCCGGTGCGTCTGGAGGTGGCGGGCGGGCGGCCCGGGGTGCTCGAGGTGCGGGTGGGGGCGCGTGAGCTCGAGCGTCGGGGTGAGGTGGCGGTGGATCTGCGGCTGGCTGCCCCGCCGCAGGGTCGGATCTTGCGGGCACAGGTGGGGCTGGCGGGGGTCGGGGTGATCGAGGTGGTGCTTGCCGCTGCTGAGCGTGAGCCGGGCTGGGCGCTGATCGGCGTGGAGGACTGGGAGCGGCTCGAGCCTGGGATCGTGGCTGGGGGTGCCGGGGTGGATCTGGCGGCGGTCATCGCGGCACGATCCTGAGCTGCCGGTCTGCCGACGGTCGTGGCGGGGGTGTAACCGTTGGCGGTGTGGGCCGTCTTGGAGGTGGCAGCTGCTGCTGCCAGCGGGTGATCCAACGGTGGTGCAAGGCCGGCTCCACTCGCGGGCCGGATGACCGATAGGAGGAGCTCAGCGCCTTCTCCGACAAGCTGCAGGCGTGGGGTGACGGCCTGCCCGAGCGCGAGCAGCAGCTGCTGGGCAGCCTGGTGGGCCGTGCGGCCGCGCACACGCAGGGCGTGGTTGAGGGTGAGGAGGCCGAGGTCGTCGGGTTCGCCCCGATGTTCATGGAGTTCGAGGGCGTCGTTGCCCGCTCGAGCCGCATCGCGCTGTCGCCGCTGTCGACCAACCACGGCCAGTTCAAGATGCAGTGAGCTCCATTTTCAGGAGCCCGTGTCGGGCGTTGCCTGCGTTGTGGATGCTCGCGTCGCGTGTCGTGAGGACAGGATGGTGTCGGGGTGGTCGCTCACGAGCTCCGAGCCTCGATCACCTCCCTTTCGCTTTCGTTGACCGCAGGAGGCACACGGCCTTCACCGATACGGAAGGGGCCATGATCATGCGCAGGGTCGGCTGACAGCGACGTTCACGCCATCGATCGGGCACCGGCGTACGACGAGACGGTGCCCGACACCACGTTGTCGCCGATGGGCGCCCCGAACGGCCCGACGGCGCAGATGCCAGCTTGATGTGACGACGTCTACCCACACGGCGTCGGCGGGGCGTTGGCCAAGCTTGCGTCCTTCCAGCCAGACCCAGGCGGCTCGATCGTTCGGCCGGGTTCTCGATCGACGATCACGGCTTCGTCTTGATGATCACTGGCACCGTAGGCAACCTGATCGGGTAGCACTCCGTGGCGGCGTCAAGCCCGAGTCGGCCCCGACCACGTCTCAGCTCCGTCGGTGCGCCCAAGGCCACACGGAC
>SLLJ01000245.1 GCA_007134165.1 Nitriliruptoraceae bacterium
CCCGGGGTGGTGCTGGTCGCGATCCTGCTCGGTGGGGTGCGCAACGCCGGCACCGCCCTGCAGAGCCTGCCCGAACGCGTCCCGATGGAGATCGCGATCATGCTCGAGGGGGCGATCCTGCTGTTCGCGCTGGGCAGCGAGGTGCTGGTGCGCTACCGGATCCGCTGGCCGTGGCAGACGCCGCCGGGACTCGAACCCCGATGAACGACACCGTGCTCGTGCTGACACTGGCCGCGGCGATCGCGGCCGGCACCCCGCTGGCACTGGCGGCGCTGGGCGAGTTGATCACCGAGCGTGCGGGCATCCTCAACCTCGGCGTCGAGGGCATGATGCTGCTCGGCGCGGTCACCACCTTCCTGGTGTCCTCGGCGACCGGCAGCCCGTGGACCGGCCTGGTGGTCGGATCCCTGGCCGGGGCGGCGCTGGCCAGCGCCCATGCCTTCCTGTCCATCAGCCTGCGCGCCAACCAGATCGTGTCGGGCCTGGCGCTGGTGATCTTCGGCACCGGGCTGTCCACGTTCCTGGGCCGCCCGGTCGAGGGCATCCCGCTCCCGCCCGCCGCCCGGCTGCCCGGTCTTGACCTGCCCGGGCTCGCCGAACTGCCGCTGGTCGGCCCGGTGCTGTTCAGCCAGGACGTCGTGGTCTACGCCACCTGGGTACTGGCCGGGCTCACCGCCTTCTACCTGTTCCGGACCCGTCCGGGTCTGGCGCTGCGCGCGGTCGGCGAGTCGCCGGCGACCGCGGACGTCATGGGCCTGAGGGTCACCGCCATCCGCTACCTGCACACCATCCTCGGCGGGGTGCTGTGCGGGGCGGCCGGCGCCTACCTGATGCTGGCCCGCGTCCCGGCCTGGTCGCAGGCCGCGACCACCAACGGCATCGGCTTCATCGCCATCGCCCTGGTCGTGTTCGCCTCCTGGCGGCCGTGGCGCGCACTGCTCGGCGCCTACCTGTTCGGGCTCGCCCTGCGGGCCAACCTGGCGCTGCAGGCCGCCGGGCTCACCGCCATCCCCGCCGAGTTCCTGGCCATGACTCCCTACCTGCTCACGATCCTGGTGCTGGTCGGCCTGTCCTTCTCCGACCTGCGCCGGCGCGCCGGAGCCCCCGAGGCCCTGGGGGTCGCCTACGCGCGCGAGGAGCGCTGAAGGCTGCCGGTCCACCCTGTGCGAGGAGGATCCGATGACCGCCCGTCCCGACCGCGTCGCGCTGTACCTGCAGGACAAGCATCCCATCCGTGACGGCATGCGCTACGTGCAGGAGGCCGAGTCGCGCGGCTTCGAGGCCGTGTGGCAGGCCGAGAGCCGCCTGGTGCGCGAAGCCACCGTCCCGCTGGCCGCCTTCGGTGCGGTCACCGACCGCATCAAGCTCGGCAGCGGTGTGGTCAACACCTGGACCCGCAACCCTGCCCTGCTCGCCTCCACCTTCGCCACCCTCGACGACCTCGCGCCGGGCCGGGTGCTGCTGGGCATCGGCGCGTGGTGGGACCCGCTGGCCGCCAAGGTCGGCATCGACCGTTCGCGCCCGATCGGGGCGATGCGCGAGACCGTCACCGTGGTGCGCGCCCTGCTCGCCGATGAGACCGTCACCTTCCAGGGCCGGCACGTGCAGCTCGACGGCGTCGAGCTCGACTACGTCCACCAGCCCCGCCGGCCCAAGGACGTGCCGATCTACATCGGCGCCACCGGCATGCAGATGATGGAGCTCACCGGTGAGCTCGCCGACGGCGTGCTGCTCAACTACCTGGTCTCGCCGGCCTACAACGCCCGGGCGATGGAGCACCTGGAGATCGGGGCCGAGCGCGCTTCGCGCCGCCTCGAAGACCTCGACCGCCCCCAGCTGATCATCTGCTCACTGTCCGAGGACCGCGACGAGGCGCTGGACGCCGCCCGGCTGCTCATCACCCAGTACCTCGGCCAGCAGCCCCACCTGATGAAGGCCTCCGGGGTGCCCCAGGACCTGCTCGACGAGATCGGTCGCGAGCTGAAGTGGCCGGCCTCCGCCGAGCAGGTCGCGGCGGCCGCCCGGCTGGTACCCGACGAGCTCGTGCAACTGCTGGCCGCCGCCGGCACCGCCGAGGAGTGCCGCGCCAAGGTCGCGGAGTACGTCGCGGCCGGCTGTACCTGCCCGGTGCTCTACCCCCTCGGGCCCGACGTGCCGGCCATGATCGACGCGTTCGCACCGGAGGGCTGAGCCAGCATGCGCACCCTGATCCGGGGCGGCACCGTCGTCGGACCCAGCGCCCGACTCGAGGCCGATGTGCTCGTCGACGGCGAGCGCATCGCGGCGGTCGTGACCCGCACCAGCCCCACCGAGAAGGCCCCGGGCCTGAGCGCCGACCGGGTGATCGACGCCACCGGCCGCTACGTGCTGCCCGGTGGCGTGGACCTGCACACCCACCTCGAGCTGCCCGTTTCGGGCACCGTCACCGCCGACGACTGGGTCACCGGGTCGCGTGCGGCGCTGGTCGGGGGCACCACCACCATCGTCGACTACGCCGGGCAGCAGCGCGGTGGGGGGCTGCTCGAGGGGGTCCAGCGGTGGCGCCAGCGCGCGGCGGGGCGTGCCTGCCTCGACCACGCCTTCCACCTGATGGTCACCGACGTGCGTCCCGACACCCTCGAGGAGATGGCCGCCGTGGTCGAGCAGGGGGTGACCGGCTTCAAGCTGTTCACCGCCTACCCGGGCACCAACTACTCCGACGACGGGCAGATCCTGGCCGCGATGCAGCGCGCCGCCGAACTCGACGCCACCGTCATGATGCACGCCGAGAACGGCATCGCGATCGACGTGCTGCGGGCGCAGGCGCTGGCCCGGGGGCAGACCGGCCCGATCCACCATCTGCTCACCCGTCCTGCGGCGCTGGAGGCCGAGGCCGTGCAGCGCGTGGTCGCCCTGGCCGAGGTGGCCGGGTGCCGGCTGGTGGTCGTGCACGTCTCCAGCGCTCCCGCCCTGGCCGAGGTCGTCGCCGGACGGGACCGCGGGCTGCCGGTGTACGCCGAGACCTGTCCGCAGTACCTGGTGCTGGGCATCGAGGACCTGCCCGAGGGGCTGGATGCGGCCCGGCTGGTGTGCTCCCCGCCGCTTCGCTGGCGCCGCGAGGGCCACCAGCAGGTGCTGTGGGAGGCGGTGGCCACCGGCCGCATCGACGCGGTCGCCACCGACCACTGCTCGTTCACCTGGGAGCAGAAGCTGGTCGGTCGCGACGACTTCACCCGGATCCCCAACGGCCTGGCGGTGATCGAGCACCGCCTCGACCTGCTGCACCAAGGCGTGGTCGAGGGGCGGATCAGTCTCGAGCGGTGGGTCGAGACGTGCATGACCGCCCCGGCACGGCTGGCCGGCCTGCACCCGCGCAAGGGCGAGTTGCTGCCCGGATCCGACGCGGATGTCGTGCTGTATGACCCGGCCGCTCGCCACGTGCTGTCGGCGGCGACCCACCACATGGCCCCCGACTACTCCTGCTTCGAGGGCCTCGAGGTGACCGGCCGGGTCGACACCGTGCTGCTGCGCGGGCAGGTGGTGGTCGCCGACGGCCGGCACGTCGGCCGCCCCGGCGACGGCCGTGAGCTACGACGGGGACCGGGCACGATGCCCGAGGCAGGACCGAGGGAGGCCTGACATGACCGCGACCACCCCGGGCCTGGTCTGCGCCCACCATCATCTGTACTCCACGCTGGCCCGGGGCATGCCGCCCCCGCCGCGCACCCCGCGCAGCTTCGGGGAGATCCTCGAGCAGATCTGGTGGCGGCTGGACGTCGCCCTCGACCTCGAGATGCTGCGCGCCTCGGCGATGCTCGGTGCGCTCGAGGCGCTCGAGCAGGGCACCACCGCGATCGTCGACCACCACGAGTCGCCCGAAGCCATCGAGGGCAGCCTCACGGTCATCGCCGAGACTTGCGCCGAGGTCGGCGTGCGGGTGGTGTGCGCCTACGGCGTGACCGACCGTCACGGCCCCGACGGTGCGCGCCGCGGCCTCGAGGAGAACCGACGGTTCTTGTCCGAGGGCGGGCGAGGCCTGGTGGGCGTGCATGCGGCGTTCACCTGCTCGGACGCGACCCTCGAGGCGGCGGCCGGGCTGGCGCGCGACCTCGGCGTCGGCGTGCACGTGCACGTCTGCGAGGGACCCGAGGACGAAGCCGCGCCCGGGCGGTTGGCCCCGCTGGCGCGTGAGGACTGGCTGCTGGCCCACGCGGTGCACCTGCCCACCCGACCGGGGCTGCCGGGCACGGTCGTGCACAACCCGCGCTCCAACCTCAACAACGCGGTCGGCTACGCCCGACCGGCCCGCCTGGCCAACCCGGTCGTGCTCGGCTCGGACGGCATCGGCGCGGCGATGCTCGACGAGTTCCGTCTCGCTCACCTCGTGCACCGCGCCGACGACGTCACCGCCACCCCCGACACCGCCTGGGGGTGGTTGCAGGCCGGCCGGGCGCTGGTGCCCGAAACCGCCGACGACGAGGTCACGTGGGACCACGACCCGATGGATGCCTGGCAGGTGGCGTTCACCCCGGGTATCCGTCCGCTGCGGGTGGTGGTGGACGGCGAGGTGGTGCTCGACGAGCGCGGGCCGACCCGGGTGGACGCCGCCGAGGTGCGTGCCCGGGCCCGCGAGCAGGCCCGCCGGCTGCACGCCCGGCTGTGATCAGCCGGCCACCTGGCGCTCCTGGTCGTGCCAGTAGTCCTCGCGCAGCTTGAACTTCTGCAGCTTGCCGGTCGCGGTGCGCGGCAGCGCCTCACGCAGCTCGATCGAGGTCGGGCACTTGTAGTGCGCCAGTCGCGTGCGGCAGTGCTCGATCAGTTCCTCGGACGTGGTCGCGTGGTGGTCCTCGTCGAGCACCACCAGGGCCTTGACCGTCTCGCCCCACTTGGGATGCGGGACGCCGATCACGGCCGCCTCGGCGACGGCCGGGTGGGTGTGCAGCGCATCCTCGACCTCGATCGACGACACGTTCTCGCCCCCGGTGATGATCACGTCCTTCTTGCGATCCACGATCGTCAGCGATCCCTCGGCGTCGATCGTGCCGCCGTCACCGGTGTGGAACCAGCCGCCCTCGAGCGCCTCGTCCGTGGCCTCGGGCTGCTGCCAGTAGTCTTCGAGCACGTGGTTGCCGCGGGCAAGCACCTGGCCGGTGGCGTCGGTGCGCAGCTGCACCCCCAGCGCCGGCGGGCCGGCGCGCATGAGCCGGCCCGCGCGCTCGGTCGGGGTCAGCTCGTCCCACTCGGGCCGGGTCCGGTTGAAGGTCAGCAGCGGCGAGGTCTCGGTCAGCCCGTACAGCTGCAGGAACTCCCAGCCGAGCTCGACCTCGACGCGCTCGATGGTGCGGGTGGGGGGTGGGGCGCCGGCGACCAGGATCCGGACCCGCCCTCGTCCGGGCACCTGCTCGCGCCCGCGGGCCGCCTCCAGGATCATCGAGACCACGGCGGGTGCCCCGCACAGCAGGGTCACCCCGTGCTGCTCGATCCGGCGCAGGATCTCCTCCCCGTCGACCTTGCGGAGCAGGACCTGGGGAACGCCCATCGCGGCGGCGGCGAAGGGCATGCCCCAGCCGTTGACGTGGAACAGGGGCAGGGTGTGCAGGTACACGTCACGGTCGCTGACCCCGGTGTGCCAGCCCAGCGTGGTGGCGTTGAGCCACAGCGACCGGTGGCTGAGCTGCACGCCCTTGGGGCGGGCGGTCGTGCCCGAGGTGTAGTTGATCGTCGCCGTGGCCAGCTCGTCGCGCTCCCAGGGCTCGGGGGTGGTGCCGTGCCGGTAGAGCTCGTCGTCGTCGCGGCCGAACACCAGCGTGCGCTCGACCTCGAGCCCGGCGAGCGAATCCTCGAGCTCCGGGTCGACCAGCAGTTGGCGGGCCCCGCTGTGCTCGACGATGTAGGCGATCTCCGCCCGCGCGAGCCGGAAATTGATCGGCACGAGCACGCGGCCGCTGCCGGCGACCCCGAACAGCGCGACCAGCAGCCGGGCGCTGTTGTGCGACACCACCGCCACGCGCTCGCCGGGCGCGATGCCCGCCCGGTCCAGCGCCGCCGCCTGGGCCGCGGCCAGCCGCGCCACCTCGGCGTAGGTGAGGGTTCCCAGCGGGGTGGCGGGTTGGGAGGGCTCGTCGATGACCCCGGGCCGGTCCGCGTACGCGGTGGCGGCGCGGTCGAGGTGGTCGTTGATGGTCAGCGGGACCTGCATGGCGGCGCCCTCCCAGGAGCCGTGACCGGATGATCACGGTGAGAGATACCTAGCCGATGGTGGGTCGCGCTGCGGGGCGGATCGTGGTGACGTGCGAGCGCCGCACCCGCGGTCCGACCCCCGCCCACGGTCCGGAGCCGGCGCGCGCTGCGGGGCGCTGC
The DNA here is from genome assembly GCA_007134165.1 of Nitriliruptoraceae bacterium. Classification (GTDB taxonomy): domain Bacteria; phylum Actinomycetota; class Nitriliruptoria; order Nitriliruptorales; family Nitriliruptoraceae; genus SKJO01. The sequence continues at coordinate 6,340 of SLLJ01000245.1, forward strand.
GACTGCACTAGGCTGCCCGAGGACGGCGCCGACCGGGCCGCGAGCATCCGCCCTGCGGCGGCGCGTCCCCTGGACCCGACGACCGACGAGGTTCCGACGTGCCCACGCTGTACGTCCCTCGCGAGACCGCCGCCGGTGAGCGGCGTCTGGCTGCGACCCCCGCCTCCCTGCGCGACCTGACCCGCCTCGACCTCGACGTCGTGATCGAGTCCGGCGCCGGGTCGGGCGCGCGCATCAGCGACGAGGACCTCGAGGCGGCCGGTGCCCGCATCGGCGGTCCCGACGACCTCGCCGCTGCCCAGCTCATTGCGCGGGTCGCACCCCCCAGCCCGGCCGAGGTCGCGGCCCTGCCCGAGGGCGCGGTGCTGCTGTCCTTCATCGCACCCCACCGCAACCTCGAGGTGGTCCGGGCACTGGCCGAGCGGCGCGTGAGCACGCTGGCCATGGAACTGGTGCCACGGATCTCGCGCGCCCAGTCGATGGACGCGCTGTCCAGCCAGGCCAACATCGCCGGCTACCGGGCGGTCGTCACCGCTGCCTACGAACTCGACAAGTACTTCCCGCTGTTCATGACCTCGGCGGGCACGATCCGCCCCGCCAACCTCGTCGTGCTCGGGGCCGGGGTGGCCGGGCTGCAGGCGGTGGCCACGGCCCGGCGGCTGGGCGCGGTCGTGAAGGTCTCCGACATCCGTGCGGCCGCCAAACAGGAGGTGGCCTCGCTCGGTGCCAACTTCATCGACATCCCCGACGCCGCCGATCTCACCGGCGAGGGTGGCTATGCCAAGGAGGTCGGTGAGGACTTCCTCTCCCGCCAGCGTCACGTGCTCACCGAGGTGCTGTCCACGGCCAACGCGGTCATCACCACCGCGCAGATCCCGGGGCGGCCGGCCCCCACCCTGGTCACCACCGCCATGGTCGAGGCGATGCCGCCGGGCTCGGTGGTGATCGACCTCGCCGCCGCCGACGGCGGCAACTGCGAGCTGACCGACGCCGCCGGGGTGGTCGAGCACGGCGGGGTTCGCATCATCCCCGGCCACAACTTCCCCTCGGAGATGCCTGGCGAGGCCAGCACGATGTACGGGCGCAACATCGCCGGCTACTGCGGTCTGCTGACCGCCGACGGCGCGCTCGCGCTCGACCTCGAGGATGAGGTGATCGCCGGTTCCCTGCTCACCCACGACGGCTCGGTGGTGCATGAGCGCACCGCCGAACTGCTCGAAGGAGGTGCGGCCTGATGGGTCCCCTGCTCGTCAGCATCTACGTGTTCGTGCTCGCGGCCTTCCTCGGCTTCGAGTTGATCAACAAGGTGCCGCCCACCCTGCACACCCCGCTGATGTCGGGCGCGAACGCGATGTCGGGCATCACCATCATCGGTGCGCTGACGCTGGTCACGGTCGCCGACCCGTCGGTGAGCGTGATCCTCGGGGTCTTCGCGCTGATCCTGGCGACCATCAACGTCGTCGGCGGGTTCTTCGTCACCGACAAGATGCTCTCGACCTTCGGGGGGAACCGGTGAGCGCCACCGACCTGACCGCACTGCTCGCGCTGGGCTCCATCGCGCTGTTCGTGGTGGGGCTCAAGCGTCTGTCGCGGGTGCGTACCTCGCGCAGCGGCAACGCCCTGATGGCCTCCGGGATGCTGCTGGCGGTGGTGATCACGCTGATCGAGATCGGTGTGGTCGACTACCGCTGGATCCTGGGTGGGCTGGTCGTGGGCGCCGGCATCGGCTACGCCATCGTCGCGCGGGCCAAGGCCACCGCGATGCCCGAGATCGTGGCCCGCTTCAACGGCTTCGGGGGTGCGGCCTCGGCGCTGGTGGCGTTGTCGCTGTTCTGGGGCGTGGTCATCGAGCCCGGCCGGGACGCCGTGGCCGCCGACCTGCTCGGCGCCACCTCGGCGGTGACCCTGGTGCTGTCGGTGCTGATCGGGTCGGTCACGCTGTCGGGCAGCATCCTGGCCGAGCTCAAGCTGCGCGGCACGATCAGTGGCGACCCGCGCATCCCCGCCCGCACCGCGCTGATGTTGCTGGCCGTGGTCGGCGGGCTGGCGCTGGGCGGGTTCGCGGTGTTCGGCGTCGAGGACCTCGGCCTGGCGGCCGGACTGGTCGTCGGGCTGGTCGCCGCAGCGCTACTCGCCGGGGTGGTGCTGGTGCTGCCCATCGGCGGGGCCGACATGCCGGTGGTCATCAGCCTGCTCAACTCGCTGTCGGGCCTGGCCGCGGCGGCCACCGGGTTCGCCCTGTCCAACGAACTGCTGATCATCGCGGGCACCGTGGTCGGCGCGGCCGGGCTGATCCTGACCCAGATCATGTGCGTGGCGATGAACCGGTCGCTCATCAACGTGCTCATCGGCGGGTTCACCGAGACCTCGGCGGACCACGGCGAGTACGGGCACGTCGTCTCAGCCGACGCGGAGTCGGCCTCCATGGTCCTCGAGGTCGCGCAGCGGGTGATCATCGTGCCCGGCTACGGCCTGGCCGCCGCCCGGGCCCAGAACGCCGCCCACGACGTGGCCCGGGCCCTGATCGACCGTGGCGTGGACGTGCGCTTCGCGATCCACCCGGTGGCCGGTCGCATGCCCGGGCACATGAACGTGGTGCTCGCCGAGGCCGAGGTGCCCTACGAGTTGTTGTTCGAGATGAGCGAGATCAACCAGGACTTCGGGCAGACCGACGTCGCGATCGTGGTCGGGGCCAACGACGTGGTCAACCCGGCCGCCCGCAACGATCCGTCGAGTCCGATCGCCGGCATGCCGATCCTCGACGTCGACAGCGCTCGTCGGGTGTTCGTGATCAAGCGCAGCCTGTCGCCGGGGTACGCCGGCATCAAGAACGAGCTGTTCGAGCGCGACCACACCGTGATGCTGTTCGGTGACGCCAAGCAGATGCTCGACGAGCTCGCCGGGCATCTGCAGGCCGCGCCACCCCGGTGACGCGTCGGCGCATGCACCGCGTGGTGCGCCCGGCCCGGTCCGGCACGAACACGGATCTGCCCCTGGTTCCCTTCACGATCGAGGACGAGGTCACCGGTGCGGTGATCGCGCCGCGCGTGAGCTACGTGTACCACGGGCCGCTCGGGCCGGTCGTCGAGACCTACGAGGACCGGCCGGGACGCACGCTGATCGACGGTGAGCACGTTCCGCCCGGACGGTTCGCGATCGGCGCGCCCGCCCGCATCGACCCGGTCGAGGTCACCCAGCGGCTGCTGATCGGGATCGAGGGCCGGATCGGTCAGCTGCCGGTGCTCGCGCGCCTGGATCCCGACGCTGCCCCCCACCTACGCCGGTTGTCCATCCAGGTCGGCGACGAGACCTACGAGCTCATCGCCGCGGGGCTGTTCCCCCGCGTCGGGCTGCACCGTGCCGATCACCGCCAGCTGGCCGCCTTCACGGTGCGCGGCCGGCGACCCCACCGGGTGGACGCCGAGGCCACCCCCACCGAAGTGGTGCTGACCGTGTTCGTGACCCGGTTCGTGCTCCGTCTGGCGCACGGCGCCTGAGCGCGTCCCGTCACCCGATCCGGGCCCGGACCTCCTCGACGAGCGCGGTGAGGGTGGCGGGGATGTCGCTGCGCAGCAGGGCGTGCGCAGCGGCGTCGTAGGGGGTGTCCTCGCCGTTGATGACCACCAGGCGTGCTCCGGCCTCCAACGCCGTGCGTGGCAGCAGCGCAACCGGGTGCACGACCAGCGAGGATCCGATCGCGAGCATCAGGTCGCAGCCCATCGCGGCGTCGTGCGCCTGCTGGAGGGTCGCTGGGTCCAGCGACTGCCCGAAGGAGATCGTGGCGCACTTCTGGATGCCGTCGCAGACGGTGCAGCGGGGGTCGGGATCGCCGCCGCGGACCCGCTCGAAGACCGGTTCAGCGAGCAGCCGGCGGCCACACTGCAGACACTCGACCTCGTGGATGGTGCCGTGGACCTCCACCACGCGGTCGGGGTCGGAGCCGCCGGCCTGGTGCAGCCCGTCGACGTTCTGGGTGACCAGAACGGACAGCCGCCCCAACTGCTCGAGCTCGGCCAGGGCGGTGTGCGCCGGATTGGGACCGACCGTGAAGGCCGGGTTCTGAAGCCGCAGCTGCCAGACCTGCTCGCGGACCTCCGGGTCGGAGACGTAGGCGTCGAGGGAGAACAGCCGCTCCATCGAGGGCTGCTTGGTCCACAACCCCTGCGGTCCGCGGAAGTCGGGCACTCCCGAGGCGGTCGACACCCCCGCGCCGGTCAGGGCGACCACCCGTCGGGCCGCGCTCACCCAGTCGGCCACCTCACGGATCGTCGCGTCGTCCAGTGGCTGCATGACACCATCCTCCTCGCCCCCGACGCTAGTCGAGCCGGGCGCCGGGCTCCGCTACGGTCCCCCGCCGACCCACGGAGGCCACGATGGCTGCGCTGCCCGACGCCCCGACGGTCCTGGCCACGGTGCAGGCCGCGCTGGCGCGGGCCCGGGTCACTGAGCCGCTGGCGGCCTGGGCCCACCTCGACGTCGACGGCGCCGCGGTGCGGGCCCGGGCACTGGACGCTGGGCTCGAGGCGACGCAGGCGGCTGCGGGCGTTCTCCACGGCCTACCGGTCGGGATCAAGGACCTGATCGACACCGCCGACCAACCCACCGAGTACGGCTCGCCGGCCTACCGGGGCCACCGTCCGGCTCACGACGCCGAGGTGGTGCGCCGCCTGCGCGCGGCCGGCGCGGTCGTGCTCGGCAAGACGGTCACCACCGAGCACGCGCTGTTCCACCCCGGCCCGACCCGCAACCCGCACGATCCGCTGCGCAGCCCCGGCGGCTCGTCGAGCGGGTCGGCGGCGGCGGTCGCTGCCGGGGTGGTGCCGGTGGCGCTGGGCACCCAGACCGCCGGGTCGGTGCTGCGCCCGGCGTCGTTCAGCGGCGTGGTCGGTACGAAGCCGAGCTTCGGGGTGGTCCCCACCGCCGGGATCAAGCCCTGTGCGCCGTCGCTGGACACCGTCGGGGTGCTCGCCGCCGATGCCGGGCTGGCGGCGGCTGTGCTCGGGGTCCTCGCCGACGACCCTGAGCGCTTCCGTCCGTGGGTCCCCGACCGGCCCCTGCGGGTCGGCTTCTGCCGCACACCGTGGTGGTCAGCGCTCGAGCCCGGCGCGGGTGCCGCGATCGAGGCCGGAGTTCGTCGGCTGGCGGGTGGGGTGGCGTCCGGTGGCGGCCTCGAGGTCGTCGAGGTGGTCGCGCCCGAAAGCTTCGGCGCGCTGGCGGGTGCGCAGGAGGCGCTGATGGCCGCAGAGGTGCTCGAGGCGCTCGCCGACGAGGTGCCCGACACGCTCAGCGACACGTTGCGTGCCTACCTGCAGCGCGCGGCGCAGCTCGCGCCGGGCGCCCCGGAGGCTGCGGCGCTGGCTGAGCGCTGGCGGGCGCGGCTGCCCGAACTGTTCGCCGGCGTGGACGTGCTGCTGGTGCCGGCGGCGTTGGGGGAGGCACCACTGCTGAGCGCGGGCAGCACCGGCGATCCGCTGCCGTGTCGGGCCTTCACGCTGCTCGGGGTGCCGACGGTGTCGGTCCCGGGGCTGCTCGGTCCTGCCGGGCTGCCGCTCGGGGTCCAACTCGTCGCCCCGTACGGGCAGGACGGACTCGCGCTCGGGGCGGCGACGAGCATCGGGGCGGCGCTGGCCGGCTGACGCTCACGCCGTGAGCGTGTCCCCACGCTCATGCATCACGGCTGCTGACACCGCCCAGCTCGCCGAGGGGCCGTCGTCCTCCTCGACCAGGACGTAGACGAGCTCCTCGCGGCTGCCGTCCCGTCCGGTCACCGCCACCAGCGTGTGGGCAACGCGCGGGGCGACCAGCTGGCAGCCCAGTACCCGGTGCTCCCGGCTGTCCGCGACCTGCGGGAACGACGCTTCGATGAGCCGGCGGAAGGCGGCCGGGTTGGTGCCGGCCTGGAAGCTGCGGGAGGCCAGGGCCAGCGCGCCGGCGTAGTCGTCGGCGGCGAACGCGTCGAGCTGGGCCGCGATCACCGCCGCGATTTCGGTCCCGACCTCCGGCGGGCAGGCGGTCGGCAACGGTTGGTCCAGCTCGTCGGCCGGTGGGTCGTCGGTCGGTGGGTGGTCGCCCTCAGCATGGTCTGCCTGAGGTGCTGGCTGCGGCTGCGTCTCCCCGTCGGCGGCGGGCGCACAGGCGGTCATCAGCAGCCCGAACAGCAGCGGAAGGATCAGGCGGGGGTGTGGGGTCACGGGGAACTCCTGCCCGGTGCGACGTCCACGTTCGAAGCCGGTGGTGGCCGCGTCTGGTCGAGCCGTGCGGTCTGGCGGGCTACGGTGGTCGTCGCTGTCCGGAGGAGTGAGCATGCCGACCCCGCACCTGAGTGCCGAACCCGGCGATTTCGCCGACACTGTTCTGCTGCCGGGCGATCCGCTGCGCGCTCGACACATCGCCGAGCGCTGCTTCGAAGACGTCCGGCACGTCAACGCAGTGCGCAATGCGCTCGGCTTCACCGGCACCTACCGCGGTATGCCGGTGTCGGTGCTCGGCACGGGCATGGGCATCCCGTCGGCGTCGATCTACGCCACCGAGCTCGTGACGCAGTATGGCGTCAAGCGTCTGGTCAGGGTCGGCTCCTGCGGGGCAGTGCAGGCCGAGCTGGGTCTGCGCGCGGTGATCCTGGGTGTTGGCGCGTGCACCGACTCCACCGTCAACCGGGTGCGCTACGGCGGCATGGATTTCGCCGCCACCGCCGACTTCGGCCTGCTGCGCACCGCCGCCGAAGCCGCCGAGCGCCGTGGTGTGGACGTGCACGTGGGCAACGTGCACAGCTCGGACCTGTTCTACGATCCGAGGGAGGATCTGGTGGCCACGATGGCGGGCATGGGCGTGCTCGCGGTCGAGATGGAGGCGGCCGGCATCTACGGGGTCGCGGCCGAGCGCGGGGCGCGGGCGCTGACGGTGCTCACGGTCAGCGATCAGCTCGTGACCGGCGAGCGGGTCAGCGCGGATGACCGCCAGCACACCTTCGACGACATGGTCGACGTCGCGCTCGACGGGCTGCTGCTCGACGCTGGCCGGCCGCTCGACAGAAGCTAGCGCCGCGGTCGGTCCGGGGGCAGCCCGTCGGTTGGTGTCGAAGGGTCGGATACGCGCGTGGGTGGGGGTTTCGTGTGGGGGGCGCGAGGCTGCCGAACCGGACGGGTACGTGCGCGGTGCCGGCCGCAGACAAGGGACGGACGACCCTTCCCGTCGCCGGCCGGTGCGGTCAGGATCGAGGCAGCGTCGATGCTGGAGGGAGCGTGTCATGAGTGAGTCCTCTGCACTGGGCCCACAAGCGTTGCTGGTCGATGGAGGTGATGCGCTGCTGCGCCCGCGGGTCGAGCTGCATCCGGGCGTCGAGCACACGATCCTGTGGCGTCAGGGGCGGGACGTCGCCGGGCTGCTGTGGATCCAAGGCGGCTTCGAGGTCCCGGAGCACACCCACGGGCGCAGCGAGCACCACGTCTGGGTCCTGGCGGGCCGGGCGCGGATCGGGGACCGCACGGTTGGGCCGGGCAGCTACTGGCACGTGCCGGTCGGAGTACCCCACCACATCGCTGGGGTGGCCCCCGAGGGGTGCACGATCGCCTACCAGTTCGTCTCGCGGGTTGCCGGCTGAAGCCGCGCGGGTGATGCACACGCCATCATGGGTATCACCCGCCGCGCGCGAGCCAGGCCTGCGCCACCACCGACGCGATCACCGCCAGCATCAGGATTCCGGCCCCGCCGAGGTTCCGGCGCAGGACCTCGCCCTCCCGGCGCGAGGCGCCCGCTGCGGTGGTGCCCACCGCGATCACCGCCGGTGACAGCGCGTTGCCGATGTTGCCGCCGGCGGTTTGCCCCGACAGCAGGATGGTGGCGCTGATGCCGAGGACCGCCGCGACCTCGGCCTGCAGCGAGCTGAACAGCGCGTTGGACGCGGTGGTGCTCCCCGTCAGTACGGTGCCCAGCGTGCCCAGCGGTGCCGACACCGCCAGGAACCCGAGTCCAAGCACGGTGCTCAAGAACTGTGCAACGGCGGCGATCATCCCGGCGTCGGCCATGATCGCGGCGAGCACCGCCAGCCACACGATGGGTGGGCCCACACTTCGGGCCCGGCGCGACCAGTGTCGCAACGACTCGTGGGTGCTGCCCGCCGGCCACCAGCCGCGCCGGCGGTAGACGACGAGGCCGACCGCCACGGCGAGCAGCACGTAGGGCAGTGGGTGCAGCAGGGGACGGAAGACCGGGGTGACGGCGGACTCCGGCGTGGAGAAGCCGAACGCCGCGTCGGCACCGGGCAGCACTGGTGCGAGTTCCGGAACGCGGTCGAGCAGGGCGCGCACCGGCGGCAGTGCGAACGCGATCGTGGCCGTCACGGTCAGCACGGCGTAGGGCAGGGCGGCAGCCAGCAGGTCCCCACCGGCGGGGCGGGGGCGGCCGCGGCCGGGCAGCACCAGCCAGCAGACAGCCAGACCAACGAGTCCGGCGGCGGTGGACCCGAGCGCCGGCTGTGCGCTGACGACCACGACCAACGTGAGCGCCATGGCGCTGCCGATCACCAGCGCCCGCCACGTGTCACCGCGGGAGCGCCGGCCGCGGGTGAGCACCAGCAGGCCCGACAGGATCGCGTTGAGCCCGAGCACGACGCCGGCGCGCAGCGCGAACTCGCGCGCGTCGGCCTCGCTGAGCCGGGCGGTGGCCTCGGCCATGAAGTAGCTCGAGCCCATCGAGCCGAAGGTCACCGACCACTGGTAGCCGATCAGGCAGGCCGCCACCGCCGCCACCGGCGCCATGCCCCGTCGTACCAGCAGCGGTGCGCTCATCGCGATCGGCGCGCCGAACCCGGCCGCTCCTTGCAGGAAGGAGGGCAGCGCGAAGGCCAGCAGCAGCAGTGCTCGCCCGTCGGTGGGCGCCAGCCGGTCGGTCGCCAACGACAGGTGCTGCAGGGCGCCAGAGCGGTCGAGCACCTCGAACAGCAGCAGTGCCGGCAGCACGATCGCGAGGATCCACACCCCGGTCCACGTGCCGCGTAGCACCGCCACGCCCAGCGCGGTGGCGTCCAGGCCGTAGGCCAGCAGCGCCAGCACAGCTGCCACGCCGACCGCCGTGCGGGCGCTGGCCAGCAGTGGCCGGTCGCGCAGCACCAGCGTGGCGAGCAGCACCACCGGTGCGGTCCCCAGCAGGACCGCCCACACCGGCCAGGTCACGCCCCCTCCTTGGAGTCGTCGTGTATGTCGTGACCGGGGGTCGTCGGCGACCCGTGGCCGAACCTCGAGCCTACTGAGCGGGATCCAGGACCGCGCCGGGCCCGTAGCGGGCCCGGCGCCGAGCAAGACGGTCGGGCTCGGCGTCGAGTTCGCGCAGCGTCGCCACCAGCCCGGCACGCAGGGCGGCCGCGGCGGTGGCGGGGTCGGCGGTCGTCGGACCGGGCAGCACCCGATCCACGATCCCGAGCTCGCGCAGCTCCCCGGCCGTGGGGCGGAGCAGGGCGGCGACCTCCCGGGCACGGGAGGTGTCGCGGTGCAGGATCGAGGCGGCACCCTCCGGGGCGATGACCTCGAACACCGCGTCGTCCTGCAGCAGCAGCTGGTCGGTGCAGCCAAGCGCCAGGGCCCCACCCGAGCCTCCCTCGCCGGTCACGACCGCCACGGTCGGTGCAGTGACCGAGAGGGTCGCGACGAACGCCTCGGCGATACCGACCGCCAGCCCGCCCCGGTCCGAGACCGCGGACGGGTCAGCGCCCGGCGTGTCGATCAGGGTCACCAGCGGCACCTCCCAGCGCCGGGCGAGTTCAGCGGCCCGCCGAACCTTGCGGTAGCCCGCCGGCCCCGGTTGCCCGCGGGGCTCGCTTGGCATCGGCCGGGCGCAGCGCCGGTCCATCCCCGCGACCACCACGGTGCGTGCACCGAGCCGGGCGACGGCGATCACGACCGCGTCGTCGTGCCCGCCGGCCCGGTCCCCGTGCAGTTCGAGGTGCTCGTCGAAGGCGGTGTCGAGCAGATCGCGAGCGGAGGGCCGATGGGGCCAGCGGGCGCGCGAGACCGCCTCCCAGGCCTCCAGCCGCGTGACCGGCTCCTCGACGGGTTCGGTCGCAGGCAGCGGGCCGTCGCGGCGTGCGGGGTTCACCAGGCCGACCCACCGGGTCAGGCGGGCCAGCGCCGTCTCCGGCTCCAGCACCTCGTCGACCAGGCCGGCGGCGAAGGCCACTTCGGCGGTGTGACTGTCGGGCCCGACCCTCTGGCCGGTGACCGCCTCCACGACCCGTGGGCCGGCGAAGCCGACCGCAGCGGCCGCGTCGGCGATGATCACGTCCGCGAGCGCGCCGTAGGAGGCGTGGACCCCGCCGGTGGTCGGGTTGGTGAACCACGACAGCACCGGGATGCCGGCCTCACGCAGCCGGCGGATGCCTTCAGCAGCCCGGCTCATCTGCACCAGAGCGAACATGCCTTCCTGCATCCGGGCACCGCCGGTGGCGGTGATCGCCACGAACGGCAGGCGTTGCTCACGTGCCACGGCCATCGCCGCCGCGACGCGTTCGCCGTGGGCATGGCCCATCGAGCCGCCCAGGAAGCGGAAGTGGCCGAGAGCCACCACCACCTCCAGGCCCCCGAGCTCGGCCAGCCCCACCGAGACCGACTCGTCGACGTGCGGATCGGCGGCGTCCAGGGCGCGCAGTCGCTCCGCGTAGCCGGGGAAGTCCAGGGGATCGACGGGGCTGGCGGCGAGAGGGTGGGGCAGCGGCCGCAGGTCCTCGGCCCGCAGTCGGTCGGAGGGTGCGATCGCGGGGCGGGTGGGCATCGAAGCCTCGGGTCCTCACCGGCGGGGTCCGGCCATCACCTCAGCGTAGGTCCGTGGAAGATCGCCTGCGTCAACGGCCCAGGAGGCCGGTAGGCTGGCCGGAACCGTCCACTGACCACAGGAGTCTGCCATGGGCGAGTTCGTCCGCCTCGAGGTCGACGCCGAGCGCAAGGTCGGCACCATTCGCCTCGACCGTCCGCCCATGAACGCGCTGTCGCGCCAGGTGTGGGCCGAGATCGAGCAGGCCGCCCTCGAGGCCGCCGACCACGACGAGGTCGGCGCCGTCGTGGTGTGGGGCGGCCCCAAGGTCTTCGCGGCCGGCGCGGACATCAAGGAGTTCCCCGACTGGGACTACCAGCAGGTCAACGACACCGGTCAACTGCTGCAGCGCAGCCTCGACACCCTGGCGCGGCTGCCGATGCCCACGATCGCGGCGATCAACGGCTACGCGCTCGGCGGCGGCAGTGAGCTGGCGCTGGCCTGCGACTTCCGGTTTGCGGCTGACAACGCCAAGCTCGGTCAGCCCGAGATCCTGCTCGGCATCATCCCGGGAGCCGGCGGCACCCAGCGCCTGCCCCGGCTGGTCGGTCTGTCGCGGGCCAAGGAGCTGATCTTCTCGGGTCGTGTGGTCGACATGGTCGAGGGGGAGCGCATCGGGCTGGTCGACGCGGTCCACCCCAGCGACGAGGTCTACGAGGTGGCGCTGGACACCGCCGCCCGCTACGCCGCGGGCCCCTACGCGCTGCGGCTGGCCAAGCAGGCCATCGAGGACGGCACCGAGCTGCCGCTGGATCAGGGGCTCCGGCTCGAGCGCAGCCTGTTCGCCGCCGCCTTCGCCACCGACGACGCGTCGATCGGGATCGCAAGCTTCCTGGCCAGCGGCCCGGGCGAAGCCGAGTTCACCGGCCGCTGATCGCGACTTGTCCCGCCCCGCACCGCACCGTGGCCCCGCGCCACCCATCGAGGAGTGCCTGCCGTGAGCGCCGAGCCGCTGTCCGTCCTCCCTCAACAGCCCACGCCGCTGCCGGTGCCTCGTACGGCCCGTGAGTTGCACGCACTCGACCTCAAGGCCAAGCAGCGCATCTACCACGACTGGGAGTCGCGCAGCTACGAGGAGAAGTTCTCGATCTCCTACGACGCGCGCTGCATCGACTACGCCCGAGACCGCTTCCGCAAGG
>SLLJ01000292.1 GCA_007134165.1 Nitriliruptoraceae bacterium
CACCGGCAGAGAACAGCCCGGCCCACTACCGGCCAACGCAACCGGCCCGACGGCCATCGGAGGCTCGCAGGCTGCCGAACCCCCAAGAGTTCGGCAGCCGGGCCAGCACGCTCAGCGCTCAGCCGACCACTATACGCGCCGGATCGGCGGCTGAAGAATCCCGCCCCGCCCGCAACGGCACCAAACCCCCGCACACGAAGGTTCCGTGCACCCGCCGACCCGCAACACGCCACAAACCCCCGCACACGAAGGTTCCGCGCACCCGCGGCCCGTCACCGCCGGCAGAGAACAGCCCGGCCGCGACAAGCGGCCAGGACGGCGGACTGCCGACGAGCACGGGCAGGTTTCCGCCCCGCTGCCGAGCTCAGCCGCCGTAAACCTCGGGCTTGAGGGTCACGATGCTGCGCACGCTCCGGTAGCGCTCGGCGTAGTCGAGCCCGTAGCCGACCACGAACACGTCGGGGACCTCGAACCCGACGTAGCGCACCGGGATGTCGACCTCGCGGCGGGTGGGCTTGGTCAGCAGCGCCACCACCTCGAGGCTGGCGGGACGCCGCGAGCGCAGATTCTTCATCAGGTAGTCGAGGGTGAGCCCAGAGTCCACGATGTCCTCCACGATCAGCACGTGGAGCCCCTCGATTGCCGCGTCGAGATCCTTGAGGATGCGCACGGTGCCCGAGGACGAGGTCGCCGACCCGTAGGACGACACCGCCATGAAGTCGATGGACGAGTTGATCGTCAGCCGGCGGGTGAGGTCGGCCATCAGCAGGATCGCGCCCTTGAGCACCCCGATGAGCAGCACGTCATGTCCGGCGTAGTCCCGGTCGATCTCCGCCGCGAGTTCGTCGAGACGGGCCTGGATGCGGGCCTCGTCGACCAGCACCTCCTCGATGTCGTCGCGCAGAACGGGCGGCACCGTGTCGAGCATGTGGCTGGCGGCTGGCTCGGCCATCAGGAAGCCTTGCTCGGTGGCGGCAGCAGTTCGACGCCCCGGAGCCTAGCCGTGCCCGCCGACCCGCTCGACCACGAGCAGTCCCGCGGGCGCCCGGCGGCCGGCGGCCAGCACCTCGGCGTCGGCCACGATGCCCGGCACCCACACCACCCGGCCCCGGGCGTCGACGAGCACCGGCCACAGCGCGCGCACCGCACGAGGCACGCCGAGATCGACGAAGACGTCGGAGAGCCGGTGGGTGCCGGCCGTGCCGACCACCCGGTCGCCCGGTGCCCGGTGGCGCAGACGGAGCGGCCCGGGCAGCTCCCCCACCACCAGCCGCAGCCGACGGGCGTCCCCACCCGGCGGGGTGCAGGCGGCATCGCCCACCTCGCGCGGCGGGGTCCACATCCCCGGCACCCCGAGCGCCAGCTGCCCCGCGGCCGGCTCGGGCAGCAAACTGCGCACCTGCACCCCCGCCGGCGCCCAGGCGGTGGCGCCCGGCCAGGCGAGCTCGACCGGCTCCGAGGTCGGCAGGGCCCGCGGGCCCAACGTCACCCAGCCGCCCGCGCCGGTGCCCCGTAGCCCGTGGGGAAGATCCACCGCCCGGCCCCGCTGAAGCGTGGTGAGTTCGCTGAGCGCGGCCGCGGACAGCGGCGGGCCGGACGGCGCGACCTCGGCGACCAGCCGGCGCAGCACCCGGTGGGCCACGGCATCGGGCAGGCGCCCGAGCCGTCGGGTCTCGACGGCCACGACCGGCCCGACCCACCGGGCGTGCTCACCGACGATCTGCCCGGCCCACTGCTCGAGCGCATCGGCGTCGGCGGCGGCGAGCTCCGCGAGCCGGGTCAGTGCGCCGACCACGTCCCCGGCGACCGGAGCGAGGGCGGGCAGCACCTCGTGGCGCACCACCGCCCGGCGCACCCCCGGGTCGCGGTTGGTGGGATCGGTGACCGTCGGCAGGCCCTCGAGCACCACAAAGCGCTGCACGTCCGCGCGCCGCAGGCGCAGCAGCGGGCGCACCAGCCCCCCGTGGTGCGGGCGCATCGCGGCCAGCCCGTCGGTGCCGGTACCCCTCGCTGCGCGCAGGAGCACGGTTTCGGCCTGGTCTTCGGCGGTGTGCCCGACCGCGATCAGTCGGGCCCGCACCGAGGTGGCGACCTCACGCAGGGCGGCGTAGCGCGCCGCCCGGGCGGCAGCCTCGATCCCGTGGCCGCGGCGGGTGACCTCGACCTCTCGGATCAGCAGCGGTAGCCCGAGCCAGGTGGCATGGCGGCGGACCACCTCGAGGTCTTCGGTGTCGTCGCGCAGCCCGTGGCGCACATGCACCAAGGTCGGCACCAGATCGGGCCGGGCATCGGTCAGCAGGTAGGCAAGCGCGGTCGAGTCCGGACCGCCTGACAGCGCCACCACCACCCGCGCGCCGTCGGGCACCGCGGCCAGCGCCCGCGCCACCTCGGCGACCAGGTCATGGCGGGAGCGTCCGGGCGGCAGGGCACCCGGTCCCGGCGCACCCGGTCCCGGCGCACCCGGTCGCGGGGTGGCGCTCATGTGACCCGGGCGACCCAGCCGGCCGCATCGTCGACCTCGTGGGCCCGCGGCAGGGCGTCGGGCCCGGTGAACGCCCGGTTGAGGGCCTGAACCCCGCCGAGTTCGAGCACCTCGCGCACGAACGACTCGCCCTCGCGGTACTGCCGACGCTTCATCTCCAGCCCGGCGACCGCGGTCAGAATCCGGCTGGTGACGTCGTTGCGGCGCGCGTCCAGCGCGGCACGCACCGCCTCGGGGTCGCGCACCAACTCGTCGGCCGCGTCGAACATCGCCGCGTTGCCGTGCCCCTCGAGCAGGCTCATCAGCCCCTGCGCCTCGGCGAGGATCTCGGCCTGTTCGGGCGTGAGCACGGTTTCGATCAGCGGTTGGATCGACCCGGTGCGCCGGACCTGGTCGATGACCTCGGGCAGCCGGGGGGCGAGCTCGAGCATCGCCGCACGATCGATGCGGGCATGCTCGAGGTAGCGGCGGACCAGCCCGGCAAGATGGTCGGCGAGCCACGGGGTGGCGTCGAACTGCAGCCGGTGGGTGACCTCGTGCAGCACCACGCAGCGGCGGATGTCGTCGGCCAGCGCTCCGTGCTGGTCGGCCAGCACCAGCACGTTGGGGCCGACCACCACCAGCTTCCCGCCGCCCGGACCGCCCAGCGGCAGCAGGTACTGGCCGAGCACCTTGGACGACAGCAGCCCGAACAGGGCCCCGAGCTGGGTGCCGAGCACCTTGGGCGCGGCCCGGCTGCGCTCGGTGAGCCGCTCGCGCAGGGGCTCGAAGGCGCCGCGCAGGCTGCTCAGGTTTTGCTGAACCCAGCCGATGCGCCCCACCACGGTCACCTCGGTCGGGTCGAGTTCCCCGCCGAGTTGCGTCCAGCGCCGCGCGGCAGCGTCGATGGCGGGCAGCTCGTCGGCGACCGCGGCACGCAGCCGAGCGACCTCGACGGGATCGGCTCCGGAGGACGGCGCCAGCATCCGGGCGACGCGCAGGGCCACCGCCTCGTCGACCAGTGGCGGCGCGGAGGCGGACCCGGAGGCGGACCCGGGGGCGGGCTCGGGGGCGGGCTCAGCGCTGACCGGCAGCCTCCTGGGCCGGGCGCCGCACCCGGAACTCGTAGAACAGCCCGCCGGCGATCACCGCGAGCCCGAAGCCACCGGTCAGCAGCCAGGCTGCCGCCCAGGTGAACTGCACCTCCCGGTCCTCGAAACCGCCGAGGTCGCGGGCCGCGTTCTCCTCGGCGTCGCGCGGCTTGGGCTCGGGACCGGTGATCTCGTCCACCGCGAGCACCATCCCGCCCTCGGCGGCGGAGCCATCGTCGGGGGCAGGAGCGTTGTCGGCCAGCGCGAGCGCGGGCGACGCGAGCACGGCGACGAGCAACAGGGCGGAGAGCACGAGCCATCGACGCATCACGCAGGCTCCTGGACGGCGCGGTGAGGGCGGGGACGTCATGCTAGCGGGGCACGGTCTGGCAGCACGGGTCGGCCGGCACGGTGGTCGCGCACCCGCCAGAACCGACGCACGTAGACAGGGCGGGTGTCGTCGACCTCGACCGCTCGGATCCGCTCGGTCCAGCGCGCGGTGAGCGCGTCAGCGGTGGCGAAGGCCTCGACACTGGGCGGGGGGCGCTCGAAGAAGGAGCGCTCGACCTCGTCGCGTTCGGGGGTGAAGCGGGGCAGCAGCCGCTCCGGATCCCGCAGGGCCCAGCGGTGCAGGTGTTCGTGGCGCCACCACAGGTGGGTGTCGTCGGCCCGCTCGTTCGGTTCGGGGCCGAGGTCCACCGGTTCGTCCACCACGACCGGCTTGAACACCGAGGTACAGGTCGCGGCCGTGCCCGTGGCCCAGTGCCGGGCACCCTCGGCGCTCAGCTCGCTGATCCACGCCGCGGTGGTCTGGGAGGCCACCACCACCCCGCCGGCGTGCATGCAGGGTGCGGCCATGGCCCCCGTCAGCGCCGTGTAGGTCGGCGCCAGCAGACCGTCACCGTGGTCACGCAGCGCAGCGGCGAGGTCGGCGGGCCCGCTCGCCCGGGCGGCCCACTGCTCGGTGGCGGCGCGGCGCACCCGGCATCCGGACACGCGGCTGCGCAGTCGGTCGCTGAAGCGCTCGGCGAACCCGGGGATGGTCAGCCCGTTGGAGATGCTGCGCGCCCCGTGGGTGACCTGCTCCACGGCCCGGCGACGGCCCGCCGTCTCGAGCACGAAGGCCTGCCGGTGGTCGGCGACCAGGAAGCTGTTGTGGTAGGTGAAGGAGGGGTCCTCGAGCCCGCAGCCTCCACCCTGGCCGTGCTCGTCGAGCAGGTGCACGATGACGTCGACGGCCGCCTCGGCCGACCCGGCCCGTTCCAGGCCCAGCCGCACGAGGTCCATACCGGTCAGGCCCACCTCGGCATAGGGCTCACGGGTGAACACGGCCTCGTTGCCGATCACCACGCCCGCATCGTTCGCGCCCATCTCCGCGCCCCACATCCAGAACGGTCGCGACAGCACCACCGCCCGGGTGTCCGCGACCTGGGGGATCTCGAGGTGGGTGCAGCGCAGCACGCTGCCCGCCGGGTGGGTGGCTGCGGGGAACCACTCGATGGGCTGCGCCTCGTTGGCGTCACGATCCGATGCCTTGGCGAACAGCACCCGACCGGGCTCCACCAGCACCGTCGTGTCGCACATGTGGGCAGGGTAGTGGACCAGTACCCTGCCGAGGTTGCGGTCGTCCGGGCCGCCATGACCAGGAGGCCCTCCCACCGTGCACCGCCGCGCCGTGCTGCTGCCCACCCACCGCCTGGCGGTGCTGCTGGTGCTGCTGGCGCTGTTGGTGGCC
>SLLJ01000010.1 GCA_007134165.1 Nitriliruptoraceae bacterium
GGGCAACCGACCTCGATGTGCTTGATTCCGCGTGAGGGGTGTCGATGGGTGGTGGGACACACGGAGGGTTCGGTGGTGCGTTCGAGCATGCGTCTGGCCCTCGACGCCCGACGCGAGCAGGGCCTGCTCGATCGCATCCGCTGGACGTTCGTCCTGTTGGGCGGCCTGGTCGCCGCATCTGCACCGGTCGAAGCCGCCTACAGCCAGGGGCTGTCAGGGCCGGCGAGGGCGATCATGGTCATCGCCTACCTCGGCCTTGGCGTCTGGGCGGTGGCCATGCAGGAGGTGAGGCACCACAGCTGGCGGATCGAGGCGGCACCTCTCGTGCTCCTGACGGTGGGCGGCGTCGCCGGCGGCGATCCGGATGCGGTTCTGGGTCGGATGGTGCTGGCGGTGTTCCTGCATGCGCTGTACCGACCGTCGCGTCGGCGACTGTTCGTGCTCGGTACGAGCTACACGGTGATGATCACCGTCGTCGGCGCGGTCCTCGGCGACGAAGCGGAGAGCGCCATCGGGTACCTGATCGGCATCTTCACCATCTACGCGATGATCGCCATTCTGCAGCAGCTCGCCCGTGCGCTGCAGGCCTACGAGTTGGCTCGGCGACGCGACGCGGTGCTCAGCCGCACCGTTGGCACGCTGCTCGAGGAGCGCGACACCGACCGGCTCGACCCGTGCGTCGCTCAGGGGCTCTGGGAGCTCCTGGATGATCCTGATGGGCTCGCAACCGTCTGGACGGTGGTGGGTGACACCTTGGTGCCGACGGCGGTAAGGGGTGAGCTGCCAGGCGGTCTCGAACCCACCGACGTGGGTGACCTCCCCGCACACCTGCAGGACGCCTTCCACCAGGGGGAACGCCGCGAGTTCGGGGTCGAGGCCGCCGATTGGCTGCGAGGGGTCGCCGGGACGGCCCGATTCGTCGCCGTGCTCAGCGTGCCGGTCATCGAGAGGGGCAGCCTGCGCGGTGCCGTCTCGATCGCCAGCGTGCGTCCCCTCGACGCTGATCTTGTCCCGGTGCTGCACCGCTTCGCCGACGAGGTGGCGCTGTCGCAGCGACTCGCGCAACGTGAACAACTCCTCGCGGGCATTGTCACGAACTCGCCGGATCTCGTGGTCATGCTGGACGCTGCGGGCCGACTCACGTTCGTCAGCTCAGCTGTCCACGACTGGATCGGACGTGAGGCGGATGAGCTGGAGGGGCAGTCGCTGGGGGCCCTGCTCCGCCGTCCCACCGACGGCAGGCCGGTGGAGGTCACGCAACTCTCGGCGGGGTCGGCGATGCTGTTCGAACTGACCGACCCACCCCGATGCCGTGACCGGACGACCCCTGTCGAGGTCGAGGTCACGGCCAACGTGCTGGCTGATGGCAGCCGGGTACTCAGCATCCGGGACATCACCGAGCGGCGCGTTCTGGAGGCGGAGATCACCCACCGGGCGTTTCACGACGGCGTGACGGGTCTGCCCAACCGGGCCTTCTTCCTCGACCGACTCGCGGAACTCGCTCGAGGCTCGCCGCCGTTGTCGACCAAGGCTCTGGTCCTGCTCGACCTCGACGACTTCAAGCGGGTCAACGACACCTATGGGCACGCCGCAGGAGACGTCCTGCTCGCGGAGGTCGGGCAGCGGCTGCGAGACTGCGTCCGGCTCGGCGACTTCGTCGCCCGGCTCGGCGGTGACGAGTTCGCCGTCGTCGTGACCGAACTTGACGGCCCCGATCACGCGCTCACCGTCGTCGAGCGGATGCTGAAGCACCTCACGCTCCCGCTCATGCTCGAAGATCGTCTGATCCGCGTCTCGGGGAGTGCGGGACTGGTCATGGTGGATGCGAGCCCCGGCGACGCGCTGCTGCGCAACGCCGACCTCGCCATGTACGCCGCGAAGGCCCTCGGCAAGAATCGTGTTGCGCTGTTCCATCCGCAGATGCATGACGAGGTGCTGGCCGTCCAGGAGCTGCGAGCCGAGCTCGAGACGGCGATCGCCCAGCGTCAGATCGTCGTGCACTACCAGCCGATCGTCGATGTTGCTACCGGTTGGCAGATCGGTGTGGAAGCCCTCGCTCGCTGGAACCACCCACGTCTGGGCACGGTGGCCCCGGAACGCTTCATCGCCGTCGCGGAGCAGACCGGTCTCATCGTCCCACTCGGACGGCACATCCTGAACGAGGCCTGCGCCGAAGTTGCGAGTTGGTCGGTCGATGCCGATGCTGCACGGCCCGAGCTGTCCGTCAACGTGTCGGCGATCCAACTCCGCGACCCCGGACTGGTGCGTGAGGTCTCGGGTGTCCTCGAGCGCTCTGCGCTGCAGCCGGCACAGTTGACGCTGGAGATCACGGAGACGGCCCTGTTCGATGACCGGGAGTTCATCGTGCAGACGCTCACCGAGCTCCGCCAGCTGGGTGTGCGGATCGCCATCGACGACTTCGGAACCGGGTACTCCTCCATCTCGCATCTCAGCACGCTCCCCGTCGACCTCATCAAGGTCGACCGCATGTTCGTCGCTGCGATCGGCGCGAGCGAGACGAACTCTCGACTCGCGGAGGCGATCGTCAAGCTGGCTCGGACGCTGCAGCTCCCCACGGTCGCTGAGGGCGTCGAACATGGGTATCAGCAGGACGAGCTCGTCTCCTGGGGCTGCACCCGAGCTCAGGGGTGGTACTGGAGTCCTGCTCAGTCGGCCGGACTGGCTCGCGCGCGCTGGGCTTCTTCGCGACCTGCGCATGATCGGCTGGAGCGGGCACCGACGCCGTGACAAGACCTTGCCTGGCGGTCGTCACGTTCATCCTGCACGGACCCATGCACGTCGTGGGGCGGGGTGGGATCTGGCCGCGTCCGGCCGACGGGTCGCGAACGGCCCTCGCGCCGGGCAACGTCAGGTCGAGGACCCGCGGCCGAGGCTGCCGATGGTGGGACCGAGCCGTTCCCACACCGGGGCCAGCGAGGGTCCGCGGCCAGCCCAGCTCGGTCGCCCGAGCCGCTCGGCGACCTGCCGCTGTCGGCGGACGAAGGCCAGGCTGATGTCGCTCTGCGACTCCTGGCGACGTTCTGGAGGCGGGTAGGGACACAGCCCGACGCCGCACGTCTGCGGGCAACCGGCCTCCAGCTCCTCGCGGCGCGGGCTGGACCCGAGGCACCGGGGCAGTTCGGCGCCGTGTTCCCACTGCCGACGTTGGTCGTCGGTGGCGGTGTGCGGATCCGCGCAGACGGTCAACGTCAGCAGCAGGGCGATGTCCCCGAGCAGTTGGACGGCTGGGTCTTCGAGGGCGTCGGGGGGTTGGCGCATCGCCTCACCGATGTCGCTGAAGGCAACGCTCGTCCATGGCCGTTCTTCACGCACGGCCCGGACCATCAGCTCAGCACTGCGTCGAACCAGCGGGTGCGGGTCGGTCGCGGCGACGCCGTCGAGCGCATCCCGTGCCGTGCGCCACGACTCGGACGCACGCTGCGGTGCTCCCGTGAGCCGGATCCCAAGGGCCTGCACGAGGCTGATGCGCGCGTACCAGAAGCCAGGTTGCCCGCCGAGCAGCCGGACGGCGGTGGGGCTCGCCGGCCGTGTCGGCGCGGTCAGGGCCGCCAGCTTGAAGCCCCGGCCGATCGATGCCTCGAGGTGCATCGCGCTCGCGGCTCGCCGCGAGGCTTCCACGACGCGCTCGAGCAGGGCCAGCGCCGGGTCGGCAACGGACGGCGGGGCCTGCTCCACAAAGCTGGGCAGCAGCCAGGGCGCCAGCTCGCGCGCGCGCTCGGTCGGGGACGGATCGCCCAGCTCCAACCGGTTCACCAGCATCTCGAGGTGCGCGAGGTCCTGACCGGTTGCCTCGGGGGCTCGATGGGCCAGTCGCTGCACGGCGGCCCAGCGCACGGCGGGCGACGCGTCATCGGCGAAGCGCCACAACGCCTCCACCGCCGGGCAGCGATCCAGCTCCGGGTGCGGATCGGGGTAGCCCGGATCGCTCGCCGGTGCGGCCCGGACCCGTCCGCAGGCCGGGCGCAGGGCCTCGACGAAGGACACCCGTGCCGCAGGGCTGGCGTCCTCGGGGAATCGAGCGACCGCCGTGCGTACCAGCGCTGAGGCGAGGTCAAGGTCCGCGGTCTGGCCCCGACAGCCCTGGACGGCAGCGATGCACAGCTGCGGCAGGAGGTCCGAGCCCGACCCCCATGCGCGGCTGATCGCCTCGGTCAGCCGGGTCGTCAGCGTCGCGAAGGTCCGGGTGTCGTGGCAGGCCCGCAGGCTCGCGGCCACCGCGGTCGTCGCCGACGGTCCGAAGCTCGACACCAGCTCGGTGTCGAACAGCGTCGGGTGCCGGGCGATGGCCAGGCCCGCCAGCGAGGCCTGCAGCACGACGTGGCGGAAGCGGTAGTGGTTGATCGACGGGACGAACTCCACGAGCCGCGCGCCGGTGGCCCGCTGCAGTTCGCCGAGCACGCGGTGGGCGAGCAGGCCGCGGCGGTGGTGGGGGAGGGCCTGGAGCGCGGCGACGAGGTCCTGGCGGCCGACGCTACCGACGTTGTTGACCAGCAGCACGTAGGCGATGTCGGGCAGCAGTCCAAGGTCACGATCGCCAGCGGGGCGGCTGCGTGCGAGGTGGTCGGCCACCCAGTTGGCGACCAGTTCGTCGCGCCACAGCGCCGGGTCGGTCGCCTGCGGCGGTTGGTGTCCCTCGGCCAACTGATCCACGAGCAGTTCCAGGAAGAACCGCGAACGTGCCTCGGGGGGGATGGTGCTCGGGTCGCCGACCGGCTGGTTCGGCCCCAGGCGACGGATCAGCAGGTCCTGAGCTTCGGACGCATCGAGGGGCGGCAGTCGGTAGGTGGCGGCTTGCAGTCCCTCGGGCAGCGAAGACGGCCGGGTGCCCACGACCACGCGGAAGCCCGCCTCCCACGCCTGACCGACCAGGTCGGCCAACCTTGCGTCGCGCTGTGCGGTGGGCAGGTGGGGGTCGATGTCGGCAAGGCTGTCGACGAGCACGACGACGTCGACGCCTCGGGCGAGCTGGCGGAACACGGCCTCACCCTCATCGCGGGTTCGCAACTGCGAACCGACCGCGTCCACGAAGTTGTCGAGTGCGGCCTCGGTCAGCGACGAGGTGGCCACCTGGCGAGCGGTCACCAGGACCGGTAGTCGGCCACGCTCGAGCAGGCTGATCGCCAGTTCCACCAGGATGCGCGTCTTCCCACTGCCTGCGTCGCCGACCAGCAGCAGCGGGGTGCGATCCGGGTCGTGCTCGAGGGTGTAGCACAGGTCGGTCAGCAGGCGTTGCTGACTGGGGAAATCGGGGTGGTCGTCGTTTTCGTCGACATCGGTGCGACGGGATGCCTGGCTCCGGAAGGTGGCCCGGTATCGGCGCAGGCAGCGGGTGCGCTTGGCACCGAGCAACGCGTAGTAGCCGAGCGCACCGACCGAAGAGGTGACCACGATCGACTGCCCGAAGCCGCAGGCGAACGGACGGCGCTGGCAGGTCGACTCGAACCAGCCCAGCAGGGATGCGATCCCGGCGGCCACCAGGACCGTGAGTCCGAGTACGGCGATGATGTCGGGCTGGTAGAGCGCGGCCCAGCGTGAAACGCGGTGCAGCCGCCCCGGTGGTGGGGTCGCGGGCATCGCAAGCTTCCGGTCGTTGGGCGAGGCGCTCGGAGCTCGACGCTAGTGGCGCGCGGGCCCGGCCAGCACGCCGGCGAGCCAGTCGGTCACCAGCTCGTGGTCGGTGGGGTCGGTCAGCGAGGCCCGGGCCTGCGCCACGCGCTCGGCGCCGATGCGCTCGATACGCCCGGCGAGCAGCGCGTCGAGGTAGGCCGGGACGAACTCCGGATGCCCCTGGAACCCGACGGCGCTGCCGACCTCGAAGGCGGCGATCGGGGCATGGTCGGTGGCGGCGACCACGGTGGCGTCGTCGGGCAGGTCGACCACCTGGTCCTGGTGGCTCATCAGCAGCCGGAAGCGCTCGACGGTCGGCAGCATCCAGTCACGCGTGGTGTGCACCCTGGTGTCCTGCCCACCCACGCCCCAGCCGTTGCCGGCGCGCGCGACCTGCCCACCCAGGGCGTGGGCGATGAGCTGATGACCGAAGCAGATCCCGACCACGGGCACGTCGCGGTCGACGGCGCCGCGCACGTAGGCCGAGAGCTTCTCGACCCATGCCAGGCCGTCGCCCACGCCATGGCGCGAGCCGGTGACCAGCACCGCGTCGTGGGCTCCGAGGGCCGGCAGGGGCGCGCCACCGACCACGTCGACGCGCTCGAAAGCCAGCTCGGGCGCCCGCGAGCAGAAGCTGCGGGTGAACATGTCGGCGTAGTCGCCGGCGATGGGCCGCAGCGGGGGATCGACGTGGTCGGCCTCGAGCAGCGCGACGCGGACCTCACCGTCCATGGTGTTCAGCTGCCCCGGCCTGGTTCGACGACTTCGTCGATCAGCCCGTAGCGCACCGCTTCGGCGGCGGTCATCCAGAAGTCACGGTCGGTGTCCTTGCGGATCTGCTCGACGCTCTGCCCGGTCCGTGCCGCCATGATGTCGTTGATGCGCTCGCGCATCCAGACGATGTTCTTGGCCTGGATCTCGATGTCCTTGGCCGTCCCACGGGCACCACCCAGCGGCTGGTGGATCATGATCCGGGCGTTCTCGGTCGCCGCGCGGGTCCCGGTGCCGGTGCACAGCAGGAACGCGGCCGCGGAGGCTGCCAGGCCGACGCACCGGGTGTTGACCTTGCTGGAGAGCAGCTGGATTGAGTCGTACAGGGCGAACATCCCGGTGATGATCCCGCCGGGCGAGTTCACGTACAGGGTGATGTCGTCCTGGGAGTCGGCGTCGAGCGCGAGCAACTGGGCGATGAGTTGATCGCCGTTCTCGTCCTCGAGCGGACCCTTGAGGAACACGATGCGCTGCTCGAAGAGCTTGTCGTAGGCCCGCCGCTGCCCACCGAGCAGCTTCTCGATCTCGTCGGACACCTCGTCACCTTCGATCGCTGGTCGGTGCATCAGGGTAGCGACGCGTGCCGTGGACCCCGTCAGGTTGAGCCGGAGCCGGGCACCCTGTCCGGACGGTCACCACCTCGAAGCCGAGGTTGCGCTTGACCGTGCGCTGGTCGCGCCGCACACTACGTGCCAGGAACGCACCCTCGCGTGCGCTTTTGCTCTCCCGCCAGGCAGGGGCAGGGTGCAGGTCCCGGGGGTCCTCAGCACGACGTGACCGGTCCCCGTGACCGGCAGGAGGGAGCACAGGTGGCAGCGGACGAGGAAGGTGGCCGGAGGGCCAGCGGGTCGCGGACACTCTCGCGTGGACTCGCGCTGCTCAACGCGCTGGGGGAGCATCCGGACGGCGCGACCGTCTCGGCGCTCGCGGAGTCGACCAAGCTCGACCGGGCGGTGCTCTACCGCCTGCTCGACACGCTGACCAGCGAGGGGTTCGTGACCCGGGACGCGGACTCGCGTCGCTACCGGCTCGGGCTGGCGATGCTCGAGCTTGGAGTACGTGCCGCCCAGGGGCTCGAGGTCCGCCGGTTGGCCGGCCCGCCGCTGAGAGGGCTGAGTGAGGACACCGGCGAAACCGCCTGCCTGGCGGTGCGCGATCGTGACGACATGGTCGTGGTGGAGGTCATCGAACCCGGGGACCGCTTCGTGCAGGTCAACTACCGCGTTGGCTTCCGTCACCCGTTGGGGGTGGCCGCCCACGGCAAGGCGCTGCTCGCGTTCCTGCCCGAGGGCTCGCGCAATCCCGATCTGCAGAGCGTGCGACAGCGCGGCGTGGCCTACACGCGCGACGAGTTGGAGCACGGGGCATCGGGGGTTGCCGCGCCGGTGTTCGATCACACCGGCCGGGCGGTCGCGGCGGTGGGTATCGTGGCTCCCAACGCCCGGCTGCCCGACCCTGAGTCGATCGCGCTGCGCGTGCTGCGCTCCGCCCGCGAGATCTCCGAGCGGCTCGGATGGCGGCCGCGCCGCGCGACCTGAGCGGAGCCACCGGCGGCCGGCGGTGACGAAAGGCGGGTCCGTGAGCGACCAAGACGAGCGCATCGAGTTGGCCACCGTCGAACTGCTCGGTGCCCTGGCCTACGGACAGCTGCGTGCCTTCGAGTCCGCGGCGCGGGCGATCCGGTTCGCGGTCGGTACCGAGCACGCCGACGAGGTGGCCGGCTTCGCCCGCCACGAGCACGACGGCTACCTCGGCCTCCGGGACCTGCTGGCCGCCCGCACCGACCTGGCCTTCACGGTCATGGACCGCCAGCGTCCGCACTTCGACCGCTACTTCGACCAGGCCCCGCTGGACGATTGGTTCGGGGCCTGCACCTTCTTCGCGCTCGGCCTGCCGATCGCCGCGGACTTCGGGCGCGAGATCGCCGGGGCGCTCGACGACGCGACCGCTGAGGTAGTGCTGGCCTCGATCGCCGACCGCGACCAGTTCGAGCGCAGCGCCACCCGGGCGCTGTCCGAGCTGCTGGTCGACGATGAGGCCCGCGAGCGTGCGCGGGGGATCGTGGCCGACCTGCTCGGTCGCGCGCTGAGCGCCTATCAGGGCGTGATGTCGGACACCGACGCGCTGCGGGTGCTGCTCGAGGCCGACCGAGCCGAGGGCGAGACCTCCGAGCGGCGCGTCAAGCGCCTGGCGATCGAGGTCATCAGCGGCCACCGGCGGCGGATGGTCGCACTCGGACTCGAGGACCTCGACGACGTGGGCTGAAACCGCCAGCAACGTGGCCGCATCGGGCGGTTCAGGCGGTGGCAGAGGTGGGATGTCCCCCGGACTCCTCGCCCGCTTGCTCGCCGGTCTCCGCCCCGTCGTGGGCCTCGTGAGGATCGGTGGTGCGCTCGTCCAGGGTGCGCCGCACCGTGAGCGAGTTGGTGACCAACTCGCCGAAGCCTTCCGGGTCGGCCAGCAGCCAGGAGTGACCCGCGTCGGCGATGATGTCGCCGGGGGCACCGGCGGCCTCGCACATCGCCAGGAAGGTCGCCTCGGGGACCACCGTGTCCTCCGACCCCCACAGGATCGACACCGGCAGGCCACGCTCGGCCAGGGTGGACAGTTCGGTGCGCAGGTCGGCCTGCCGGGCGAGATCCGCGGCGCGCCACACCGCCGCGGGGTTGGACAGCGCGTTACCCACGACATCGCGCAGCACCACCGGCAGCACCCGCCGGTAGTCGCGCTGGCCGAACTCGGTGGGCAGGCGCAGTCCCCAGTCCCACAGGGGCCGATCGGCGAGCAGGCGGCCCTTGCGCTGTTCCTCGTCCTTCTTCCACACCGAACCGCCCACGGAGTTGACCAGCGTGAGCGAGCGGGCCCGGTCGGGGTAGTGCCAGGCGGTGGCCGTGGCCACGCCACCCCCGAAGGAGTGTCCGACGAACGCGGCGGGCTCGTCGACGTCAGCGTGCTCGAGCAGGGCATCGACCCAGCGGGCGAGCTTCTCGAAGGTGTACTCGCCGGGCAGTGCGTCGCTGCGTCCGAACCCGGGCAGGGCCGGTGCGAGCACGCGGGCGCCGGTGGCGGCGATCATCGGCAGCGCCTTGGCGTAGGAGCGTGCGCTCAATCCCCACCCGTGCAGGAAGATCACCGGGGGCCCATCGCCGGCCTCTCCGTACACCGCGGTGCGACCGTCGAGAGTGGTGCGGTGCCAGCGCAACCTGCCGTCGGGTTTCCGGGCCACCTGGGCCTCCCCATCGTTGCTGCGGGGCACGGGCACCCGGTGCCGGTGGAACTCGGTCGTGCCCGCAGCCGACGCCACGACCACGGCCGCACGGGGCGCGCCGTGTCTGGTGACGGAGTCTAGCGCATGGCGGTCCGCGGCCCGGGGTGCGTCGCCGGGCGCGGTCTGGCAGGATCGGAGGCCGACGAGGAGCATCACATGGTGGAGCGCATCGGGTTCGTCGGGGGCACCGGCCCCCTGGGCAAGGGGCTGGCGGCACGCTGGGCCCGGGCCGGAATCGTGACCGCGATCGGCTCACGCCGCGCCGAGCGCGGACAGCAGGCCGCCGCCGCCATCGCCGAGTTGGCCGGTGATGGCGCCGCCGAGGTCCTCGGTGGCAGCAATGTCGAGGTGGCGGCCGGCGCGGACGTGGTGCTGGTCACCGTCCCCTTCGGCGGTCTGGACGAGGCGCTGGCTCCGCTCGCCGAGCAGCTGACGGACCGCATCGTCGTGAGTGCGGTCAACCCGCTGGCCTTCGACGCCGCCGGACCCCACCCGGTCCCGGTCGCCGAAGGCTCGGCCGCCGCGGCCGTGGCCGCCCGGCTGCCCGGCGCTCGCGTGGTGGGCGCCTTCCACTCGTTGTCGGCCCGGACGCTGGCGCGCGTCGAGCAGCCGATGGACGACGACGTGCCGGTGGTCGGGGACGACGAGCAGGCCGTGCAGGTCGTCGTGGAGCTCGCCGCCCGCCTCGAAGGCGTGCGGCCGTTGATGGCGGGGCCGCTACGCCTGGCCGGACCGGTCGAGGACCTGACCACAGTGCTGCTCGCGCTCAACAAGCGCTACCGCGCGCATGCGGGCGTGCGCTTCAGCGGGATCGACCGGTGATCTCGCGGGCCACCTCGTCGCGGTAGCCGGCCTGCAGTCGCCGGGTCACCGGTCCCGGCGCCCCGGACCCGATCGGCCGATCGTCGACGGCGACGAGCGGCACGATCTCCCGGGTGGTGGCGGTCAGCAGCGCCTCGTCGGCGTCGAGCAACTCGGCGCCTGCGATCACACGCTGCGCGAGCGGGATGCCCAGCCGCTCGGCGACGGTCACCACGACGCTGCGGGTCACCCCGGCGAGGACCCCGGCGGACAGTGGAGGGGTGACCAGACCACCGTCGTAGACGAGGAAGACGTTGCTGCTCGCCCCTTCGAGGATCTGGCCGTCGGCGCTGGTCAGCAGCGCCTCGTCCGCCCCCTGCTCGCGGGCGCGACGCCTCGCGGTGACCGCGACCAGGTAGGACACGGCCTTGACGTGGGGCAGCTCCCGGGCCAGCGGCACCGTCACCGCGGTGGCGCTCGGTGGGGTGGGTCGCAGCGCGTGGGAGGTGACCACGACGGTGGGCGGGCCGCCGGGGGTTCCGGGGAACAGCGAGTGCGGGTCGATGGTCCCGGCCGACACCGTCAGGCGCAGGGCCGAGTCGGCGCCGCCCAGAGCCGCGAGGTTGGCGCTGGCCGTGGCCTGCACCGCCGCGGTCAACGGCTCGACCTCCCCCGCATCGAAGCCGAGCTCGGTGGCGCCGGCGCGGGCCCGATCGAGGTGCGCGGTGAGCCGGAACACGTGGTCGCCGTAGCTGCGCAACGTCTCGAACACGCCCTCGCCAGAGCGGAAGCCACGGTCGTAGACGGAGACGGTGGCCTGCTCGGCCGCCAGCAACTGACCGTCGACCCAGGCGAGCAGCGCGGCGCTCATCCCGCCACCACCCGGGTGGCCGAGACCGCCCGCAGGAAGGCGGCGGCCTTGTCGAGGCTCTCGGCGTGCTCGGCGCGGGGGTCGGAGTCGGCCACCACCCCGCCCCCGGCACCGTGGTCGACGGTGCCGTCGTGGTGCAGCACCGCCGTTCGGATCGCGACCGAGAGTCCGGCGGCTCCCGGGGCCAGGAACCCGATCGCGCCGCAGTAGAAGCCGCGGCGCACCGGCTCGAGGGCGTCGATGATCGCCATGGAACGCACCTTGGGGGCGCCGGTGACCGAGCCGCACGGGAAGGTCGCGCGCAGCAGGTCACCGTAGCCCAGCCCCGGCGCGAGCCGCCCCTCCACGGTCGACACCAGGTGCCAGACGGTGGGGTGGGCCTCGAGCCGGGCCAGCTCTGGAACCCGCACGCTGCCTGGCCGGCAGATCCGGCCCAGGTCGTTGCGCTGCAGGTCCACGATCATGACGTTCTCGGCCCGGTCCTTGGGCGAGGTCATCAGGTCGTCGGCGAGCGCGGCGTCGAGCAGCGGGTCGGTGGCCCGGGGTCGTGTGCCCTTGATGGGACGGGTGCGTACGTGCCCCCGGTCCACCGCGAGGAAGGTCTCGGGGGAGATCGACGCCAGGCCGGTGCGGGGCAGCGCTGCGCCGTGCACGGGGGTGCTGTGGGAGCGCAGCGCCCGGTACAGCCCGTGGACCCCGCCGGGCCAGCGGGCGGTGATCCGCTGGCTGAGGTTGACCTGGAAGCTGTTGCCCGCCGCGATCTGCGCGAGCGCGGCCCGAACGGCGGCCTCATAGGCCGGGCCGGGCAGCGAGGTCCGGACGGGTTCAGCGGTCGGTCTCGGGTCGTCGGCGGGCGGTGGTGGGGCGGCGATGCGCGCGCGCACCGCGGCCAGCCGCGCGTCGAGCCCGTGCCAGCCGCACGGCCCGCTCAGCGACCTGGCGAGCAGCAGCGCCCGGTCACGGGAGGGTGCGACGGCCACGACCACCTCGGCGACCCTCAGGTCGAGGTGTGGGGTGCGCCGGTCGTCGCGGGCCAGCGTCGGCAGCCGCTCGATGCGTCGGGCCAGGTCGTAGCCCACGGCACCGACCAGGCCGCCGGTGAAGGCAGGCAGGTCGGGGTCGCGAGGGGTGTCGGGAACCAGTCCACGCGGCGCGCACCAGGCATCGAGTGCGCTCAGCGGGTCGGTACCGAGGTCCTCGGTGCCGCGGCGGGTGATCCACCGCGTCCGGTGGCCGTCGTCGATCAGGCGCTCGGGCTGGTGGGGCGCCACGTAGGACCAGCCCGAGTCGAGCGGTGACTCGAGCAGGTCGCAGGGGGCCAGCGCCCGCACCAGCGCGTCGAGGTCGACGGCGCCGGCCGCGGTGCGCGGCGCTGCGGCCAGGGCCTGCACGCGCAACTCGCCGGGGCGGACGGTGGCCCGCAGGGTCGTGGTCACGCCGAGGACGGCACGCCGTACTTGCGTCGGAAGTCGGCGTCCTGGAGGTCCTCGAGGTCCTGGGTCAGCTCGGTCTGGAAGGCGTCGGCCTGTACCTCGTCGCTGAAGGTCTGCGCCCACACCAGCGCTCCGGTGGCGGTCACCTGCAGTTGCACGTCGATCATGACGGCACCGTCGTAGCCGCCGCGGCGCCGGGAGAGCACCCGGAAGTCGCGGCGGGGTCGTCGTGCCTGGCTCACGCTGCCTCCAGCCGTCGGTCGCGCCACGTTGGGGACCGGACCGGCGTGAACCGTACCGGCGTCCGCCGGGCGACCGCTACCCTGCGCGCCGCCGAGGCCGAACGGAGCGCGGGTGAAGGTCTACACCAAGCGGGGCGACGATGGGACGACTGGGCTGCTCTACGGCGGTCGGGTCGACAAGCACGACCTGCGCACCACGGCCTACGGAACCGTCGACGAGACCTGCAGTGCGCTGGGTCTGGCGCGCTGCGAACTCGACGGGGACCTGCACGACGAGGTCCTGACCATCCAGCGCGAGCTGTTCGTCATCGGGGCCCAGCTGGCCACCAGGGCCGACGACTGGGCGCGGCTCGAGGTCGGGATCAGCCGGGTCGACGATGCCATGGTGGATGCGCTCGACGCCCGGATCGACGCCTGTGTGGCCCGCCACCCGCTGCCGACCGCGTTCGTGGTGCCGGGCGGAAACCGCGCGGCCGCCGCACTCGACCTCGCGCGCACGGTCTGTCGCCGGGCCGAACGGCACGTGGTCGCCATGCAACGGGAGGGCCTGCTGCCGGACCTCGCGCCGGTCCGTTACCTCAACCGCTGCGCGGACCTGCTCTACGTGCTCGCGCGCGAGGTCGAGGGCGAGCACCTGCTCTCGCGTGAGGACGACTGAGCGTGCCCGGCGGGCCGCAACGGATCGTCTCGTTGGTGCCGAGCCTGAGCGAGACGGTGTGGGCCCTGGGTCTCGCCGAGCGGGTCGTGGGCCGCACCGAGTACTGCGTGTCCCCGCCGGGCGCCTTCCCGCACGCTCGCGAGGTGCGGGGCACGAAGAACCCGGACGTCGCCGCGATCCGCGAACTCGCGCCCGACCTCGTGCTCGCCGACCGCGAGGAGAACCGGGAACTCGACGTGCGCCGGCTGCGTGAGGCCGGACTCGAGGTCCACGTCACCGGGGTACGCCGCGTGTCGGACGTCGCGCGTGAACTCGAGCGGCTGGGGGCGGTGCTCGGCGTACCGGGACCGGCTGAGCGGCTCGCGATCGAGATCTGGATGGGTCTTGATCGGGCCGTCCCCGCCCGCCCCGCGCTGCGGGCGGTCTGCCCGGTGTGGTGGGACGGGCAGACGCGCTGGTGGATGCTCGGGCGTGACACCTACGCCGGCGACCTGCTGCGGGTGGCTGGCTTCGACACGTGGCCCGATGAGCCCGCCAGCCGCTACCCCGAGCAGCTCACCGAGGCGGTGCGGGCCTCGCTCCCCGAGGTGGTGCTGCTGCCCGACGAGCCCTACGCCTTCGGGCCGGGACAGGCCGCACCGGTGACGCACGCCGACACGCAGGTGCGTCACGTCCACGGCCAGGCGCTGCTGTGGTGGGGGCCACGGACCCCGGGCGCGATCGCGGACCTCGCCGCGCTCGCCCGGGGACTACGGGCTCAGTAGACGTGCTCCGGTCCCGGGTACTCACCGTCGGCGACCTCGCTGACGAACGCCTTGACGGCCCCCGAGATCTCGCTGCGCAGGTCCGCGTAGGTCTTCACGAAACGCGGCAGGCGGCCCGAGGTCAGGCCCAGCAGGTCGTGCCAGACGAGCACCTGGGCGTCGGTGTGTCCTCCGGCCCCGATGCCGATGGTGGGTACCGCGACCGCCTCGGTCACCCGGCGTCCGAGGTCGGCGGGCACGCCCTCGATCACGATCGTGAACGCGCCGGCTTCGGCCAGTGCCTGCGCGTCCTCGACGATGCGTTGGGCGGCGCGGTCGTCCCGGCCCTGGACCTTGAACCCTCCGAACTGGTGGACCGACTGGGGGGTCAGCCCGAGGTGGCCCATGACGGGGATGCCGGCGCGGACCAGGTGCGCGGTGACCTCGATCATCGGCCCACCGCCCTCGAGCTTGACGGCCCCCGCGCCGCCCTCCTTGAGCAGCCGGGTGGCGGAGGCCAGTGCCTGCGACGGGCCGTCCTGGTAGGTGCCGAAGGGCAGGTCCCCCACGACCAGCGCCCGCCGGGCCCCGCGCGACACCGCCCGGGTGTGGTGGATCATCTCGTCGAGGGTGACCGGCACGGTGGTGTCGTAGCCGAGCACGACCATGCCCAGCGAATCGCCCACCAGCAGCACCGGTACCCCCAGCTCATCGAGCAGGGCGGCAGCGTTGGCGTCATAGGCGGTGATCATCGCGAAGCGCTCACCGCGCTCCTTGGCGGCCCGCAGGTCGTGGATCGTGACCGGACGGGAGGACGCGCCGAGGCCGGTCGCGCCATCGACGGCAGCATGCACAGACACCTTCGTCAACCTTCCTGCCGGCCCGGATCGGGTCCAGCGGTTCGTCGGTCGGTGTGGTGCGACCAGTTTGCCGGCTCCGCCGGGCTGATGCACGTCGAGAAGTCACCATGGGGCGAGTGAGCGGCCGGCCCGATCTCGTGGCGGTGCACCGAGAGGCCGCCGGCGCCCGTCGGACCATCGAGCGGCTGTCACGGGCCGGGGTGGACGGCGGGTCGATCGAGCTGCTCGGTCCGGTCGAGGTGGTGACCGCCGGGCGCTACGGCGACCGGCAGACCGATCTGGGCAGTGCGCGGACCCTGGTGCTGCGCTCGCTGCGGGGTGGGGCCCTGGGGGCGCTTGTCGGGGCGCTCGTCGGCGCCGGGGTGTTCGCCCTGGCGGTCGGCCCCACGCCGCGGTACCTGCTGGCCGGGGCGGGCGGCGGGGCCGGCTTCGGGCTCAGCGTCGGGCTGATCCTGGGGCTGCTGGTGCAGCCCACGATGGCCGGCTCCTGGGAGCGCACCTTCGCGCCGCTGGTCCCCGGCGGGGTCGCCGTCGGGGTGCGCATCGCCGACGCCCGCGACGACCGGCGCGCCCGCCGGGTGCTGGGTGCCAGCTCTGCGCACAGTGTGCGCGAGGTCACCGACCTCGACGATCTGCCCGACGGGCCGATCGACCTGAGCACACCGCCGTGAGCCGCGGTGAGTGGCCGTGAGCCGCGCCTACCTGGCGCCTCAGCCGCGCCAGCCGCTGGTGATCGGGACCCGGCGGTCCCGACCGAAGGCGCGCTCGGTGATCTTGGGGCCGGGTGCCGCCTGACGGCGCTTGTACTCGGCGCGGTCGATGAGCTGTACGACGCGGGCGGCGACCGCTGGGTCGTGACCCCGTGCCACGATCGCCTCGAGGCCGAGGTCGAGCTCGACGTAGCTGGTGACCAGGTCGTCGAGCACCTCGTAGGGCGGCAGGTTGTCCTGGTCGAGTTGCCCGGGACGAAGCTCCGCCGAAGGTGGCTTGGTGATGGTGGACGCGGGGATCACCTCGCCGTTGCGGTTGCGCCAGCGGGCGAGGTCGTAGACCAGCAGCTTGGGGACGTCCTTGAGGGGTGCGAACCCCCCGGCCATGTCCCCGTACAGGGTTGCGTAGCCGACCGCGTACTCCGATTTGTTGCCGGTGGTCAGCACGATCGAGCCGTGCTCGTTGCTCAGGGCCATCAGCGTCAGGCCGCGCAACCGCGATTGCAGGTTCTCGTAGGCCACACCCGGCTGCCGGCCGTCGGGGCGCGCTCTCGACCCGTCCTCGTCGTCGAAGCCGGTGGCCACCAACTCGGCGAGCACCTCACCGGCGGCGCGGAGCGGAGCGCCGATCGGCAGCTCGAGCCAGCGGCAGCCGAGGTTGGCGGCCAGCGCCCCAGCATCCGCGACCGAGTGGGACGAGGAGTACGGTGAGGGCATCGCCACGCCGGTGACCTGCTCGGGGCCGAGCGCGTCGCAGGCGATCGCGGCCACGACCGCGGAGTCGATCCCGCCAGACAGGCCGACCACGGCCTCGCGGAACGCGTTGCGGTGGCAGTAGTCGCGGGTCGCGCGCACCAGCGCCGCCCACACCTCGGCGTGCGGCTCGAGGCGGGGGCTGTCGACGCGTGCGGGCAGCGGTTCTCGCGCCGAGGTCGCCGGACCCTGCACCTCGACGTCCACCACCACCAGGTCGGTGGCGAACTGCGGTCCGCGGGCCAGGATCCGCCCGTCGGCGTCGCACAGCATCGAGTCGCCGTCGAACACCACCTCATCCTGTCCGCCGACGACGTTGACGTAGGCGACGACCGTGCCGTCCTGCACGGCATGGTGGCGCACCCAGCGTTCGCGCTCCTCGCGCTTGCCGCGGTGGTAGGGGGAGGCATTGAGGTTGGCGACCACCCGGGCGCCGGCGCGGGCCGCCGCCGTCATCGGACCCTGCTCGGTCCACAGGTCCTCGCACACCGTCACCCCGACCGGCACTCCCGCGACTTCGACCACGCACGGCACGTCGCGGGGCGTGAAGTAGCGCGCCTCGTCGAACACGCCGTAGTTGGGCAGGCGTAGCTTGTCGTACACGGCAGCGATGCGGCCCCCGGCGAGCACCGCCGCGGAGTTGGTCAGGTTGCGAGTGGCCAGCGCGACGTCCCAGTGGTCGGCGTCGGTGGCGTCGCCTTCGCCGGCGCCGACGAACCCGACCACCGCCACGGTGTCGGCGGGTCCCTCGGCGGCCAGCCGGTCCACGGCCGCGAGGTTGGCGGTCACGAACTCGGGTTTGAGCAGCAGGTCCTCCGGGGGGTAGCCGGTGACGGTCAACTCGGTGAAGACCACCAGGTCGGCGTCCTGGTCCGCCGCCCGGCGCCAGGCGTCAAGGATCAGGGCCACGTTGCCCTCGACGTCACCGACGCGGGCGTCGATCTGGGCCATGGCCAGGCGCAGCGGCACGGGTAGAACCCTCCCTCGACACGAAACACGGTCGAAACCGACGATCAACGCGGGGGAAACCGCCCCTGCGTAGCGTCCGCAACCGTACCGGCCGACCCGGGCCGCCCGACGACCGACCTGGAGGACGTTTCGTGAAGCGATCGATCAAGCTGGGCACGGTGACGGCCGCGCTGCTCGCGCTGGCCGCCGTGCCCGCCTATGCCGAGGACGGCATGGCGATGGAAGACGTCGAAGTCATGATGATGGTGCTCTACCTCATGGTGGCCACCGTGCTGGTCTTCATCATGCACGCCGGGTTCGCCATGCTCGAGGCGGGCATGACCCGCAGCAAGAACGCCGCGAACATCATCGGCAAGAACCTGATGACCATCTCGCTGGGGATGCTCGCCTACTACGCCATCGGTTGGGGTCTGATGTACGGCGAGCAGGTCGCCGGGCTGTTCGGCACCGACAACTTCTTCCTGCTGGGTGACTCCTACGATCCGGACGCCACCCTCGAGATGGACTTCGCCTTCCAGGCGATGTTCGCCGCCAC
>SLLJ01000112.1 GCA_007134165.1 Nitriliruptoraceae bacterium
CCATGACGGTGAGTGTCAGCACGCCGCCGGCCTGGTGCAGGCGGATGGTGATCGGGACCAGCAGCAGGACCCAGAGGTAGGCCACGAGGAACCAGAAGGGCGTGATCACGATGTCGCCCCAGGTGAGCATGCTGCGGTAGCCCGGCCATGCCAGGAGCATCAGCAGGTCGAACAGCGCCCACGCGGCTGCGAACGCGGCGGTGGGGATCAGCAGCCGTCGCAGCCGGGAGGCGAGGAACTGCCGGGCGCCCCCGCCGTCACGGCGGACCGAGGACCATCCGGCATGGTTGGCGTACCCGCCGACCAGGAAGAACATCGGCATGATCTGCAGCAGCCAGGTCGCGAGCCAGCCGCCGGGGACCACGTCGATGGGGTTGGGCATGACCAGCACGCCCTCGCGCCACTGGGTGATCGACAGCGTCCAGTGCCAGACGACCACGACCCCGATGCTCACGACCCGCAGCAGGTCCACGAAGCGCTCGCGGTCGGCCGGGGTCTGCTCGACGAAGGTGTCGAGCTGCTCGGACAGCCGCAGGGAGGGGCCGGTCACCGGGGCTCCTTGGTCGCGGCGGGTGTCGGTGGTCAGCATCACCCACCAACGGGGGTCCGCGACCGTCGGGCGTGGCCGTTCGACCGTGGCACCGGGTGCGGCGCACGCCGGCGACCTTACGGTGGAAGAAGGCCGGGCAATCGCCCGGTCAGCATGACCATCATCGAGGCAAGGAGCCACCATGTTGCGGCAGCTCGAGAAGAGTCAGGGTTCGGTCATCGGCTACTCGCTGTCCGGTGAGGTGAGCGCGGACGAGTACACCCAGCTGGCCAGCGAGCTGCGTGACGAGATCGCCCGGCACGGCACGATCCGGGTGCTGTTCCGGCTCTCGGACCTGGACCTGTCCAGCTTCTTCGCCGCCCTGGACGAGCGCCTGCGCTTCGTGCGGGAGAACCGCGAGGACGTCGAGCGGGTGGCCGTGGTCACCGACGACACCATGACCGGGCTGCTGTCCAAGGCGGCCAAGGCCGGGCCCGTGGAGCTGCAGACCTTCTCCTCCGACGAGGAGCCCAAGGCCTGGGCCTGGCTCGCGTAGCTCGTCGACGTCCCCGACCGGCGCACGGTGCGGATCCCGAGCGCCTCCGTGCCCCGGTCCCCCCCAGGATCACGACACCGGAGGGCAGCGCGCACCGTGGCCACGCGCATGACGCTTGGATCCATCGCCGGCATCGACGTCCGGGTCCACCGGTCCTGGGTGCTGATCGCCCTGCTGATCGTCGGCAGCTTCCTCAGCCGGTTCGTGGTGCTCGGCTACGCCCTGCCGCCAGCGGTGGTGATGGCCCTGGTCGGGGCGCTGCTGTTCTTCACCTCGGTGCTGGTGCACGAGTTCGCGCACGCCCTGGAGGCGCAGCACCGCGGCGTTCAGGTGCGCGGCATCACGCTGTTCCTGTTCGGGGGGGCCACCGAGATGTCCGGCGAGGTGCGTCGTCCACGTGACGAGTTCGCGGTGACGGCCATCGGCCCGTTCTCGAGCTTCGTGCTGGCGGCGCTGTTCGGTCTCGTCGCCGTCTACACCGGCCGGGTCGGGCTCGCCGCGGTCGCGCAGGTGGCCGGCATGCTGGGATGGATCAACCTCGCGCTCGGGGTGTTCAACCTGCTGCCGGGCGCTCCGCTGGACGGGGGCCGCATCCTGCGCGCGCTGGTGTGGGCGCTGACCGGTGACCGTCGTCGGGCGCTGCGCGTCGCTGCCCGCGCGGGCCAGCTCATCGGCGCGCTGATCATGGGCCTCGGGCTCCTGCAGCTGCTGCTGGTACCGGGGGCGGCGCTGGGTGGCATCTGGTTCGTGGTGATCGGCGGGTTCCTGATGTTCGCGGCGCAGAGCGAGATCGCGCACCAGTCCCTCGACCAGGCGCTGGGCGAGATGGACGTCGGGGAGCTGCTGCGTCGCGGTGAGCTCGTGTCAACGCTGTCGGACACCGACCTCGGCCTGGCGGTGGAACAACTGCGGCTCGCGCCCGAGGGCGTGCTGGAGATCGTCGATGAGGGCCGCAGTGTGGGGGTTCTGGTGCTCGATGATGTGGCTCGGTTGCAGGCGGAGCGGCGGGCCGGCCGAACCGTCGAGCAGGTCATGGTGCCCGTGGAGGAGCTTCCCCGGGTCGACCACCGGACGCCGGTCACCGAGGCGCTGGGCGAGTTGGCGGGTGAGCGTCCGCTCGCCGTCACCAGCCGCCTGGATGACCAGGATCGCATCGAGGGGGTGGTCGCGCCCGAGCAGTTGAAGCGCATCGTGCGGCGCACCCTGCAACTCGGCGAACGCTCGAGCCCCCCGGACTCGGCGAGCGGCTCCGAGCACGACCAGCACCTGCCGGCGGAGGATCGCTGATGCGCAAGCTGCTGTTCGTCGCGGCCATCCTGCTGCTGGCCTGGGCGGCGCTGGTGGTGCCGCTCCCGCTGGCGGTTACGGCCCCCGAGCCCGCGCTGCCCGTCGGGGAGGTCATCACCCTGGAGGACGACCTGCAGGGCGAGCTCCCCGGGCATCTGCAGGTGACGGTGGTCCGGGTGGAGCCGGCCACCCTCGTCCGCGCTGCCGGCACGCTGCTGGCCGACGAGCGGGAGCTGGCTTTCCCGCCCGCGCTGGTGCCCCCGGAGATGGACCAGGAGGAGTTCGAGCGCTTCCAGCGGCAGCTGTTCGACGAGAGCGTGCGTGCGGCGCTGGCCGTGGGACTCGAGGCCGCCGGACGCGAGGTCGCGATCGACGGTGCGGGGGCCCGCATCGTGGCGACGATCCCGGGGACGCCGGGCTCGGACGCCTTCGAGCTAGACGACGTGATCATCGGCATCGACGGCCGCGACATCGCCCTGGCCAGCGAGCTGGTGGCCGTCCTCGGCGACCGCCGGGCGGGGGAGCAGGTGCAGGTCCGCGTGGTCCGCGGCGAGGACGAGCTCTCCCGCAGCGTGGAGCTGGCTCCCCTCGAGGGTGAGGTCACCCAGGTCGGGCTGGGCGTGCTGGTCACCACCGTCGATCTGCAGATCGACAGCCCGGCGCAGGCCCGGATGGTCGCCGATCGCCGCATCGGCGGGCCCTCAGCCGGGCTCATGCTGGCACTCGGAGCCTACGACGCCGCAACACCCGAGGTGCTCGGCGATGGCCGGGTCATCGCCGGCACGGGCACGATCGACCTCGCCGGCACCGTCGGGCCGGTCGACGGCATCGCCGCCAAGGTGCACGGTGCGCTGCTGGCCGACGCCGAGGTGTTCCTCGTGCCCGACGCGCAGCTCGACCAGGCACGTGATGCGGCCCCGCCCGGGCTCGAGGTCGTCGGGGTCGAGACCCTGGGCGACGCCATCGATGCCATCGACGCGCTCGACGACCAGTGACGGGAGCCACCGAGGTCGGCAGCCCGGGACCAGGAGGCAGTGGCCGACGCATCGGCAGGGACACGCAGCCGCGTGGCGCCCTCCATCGAGACAAGGAACCAGCATGATGCAGCGACTCGAACACCCGAACGACACGATCATCGGCTACGAGCTGTCTGGCGGCGTGAGCGCCGACGACTACACCCGGCTCGCCAGCGAGCTTCGTGACGAGATCGCGAGGCACGGCACCATCCGGCTGCTGATCCGGCTGTCGGACCTCGCACTCTCCAGCTTCCTCACCGGCCTGGATGAGCGGATGACCTTCATTCGCAGGAGCCGTGACGAGGTGGAGCGCATCGCCGTCGTCACCGACGACACCGTGACCCAGCTGCTGTCGAAGGCGGTCGAGGCGGGTCCGGTCGAGATCCGGACCTTCTCATCCGACGACGAGGCCGTCGCCTGGGCCTGGCTCGAGTGACCGGCTGACGGGTGGCTGCGCGTCGTGCCCGGGACCACCGTCATCGGTCCGGCGACACCACCACGCTGCAACGCGCGGCCATGGAGGCCGTCGGGGCCTCGGTCGGCACGGCAGGCAGCGGCGGCCGTTTCGGGTGCGAGCTGCCGGCTCAGGACGGCACCTCGCCGGTGGCCGTGATCTGCTCGGCGAGGTCGACCAGCTTCTCGTTGCGGTCTTGTGACAGCTGCCTGAGGATCGCGAAGGCGGCGTCCGGCGTCACCTGGCGCCGGGCCATCACGATCCCCTTGGCCTGGCCGATGACGTCGCGTGAGTGGATCGCGGCCTGCAGGCCGGCCTCCGTGATCACGGCCTTCATGGCCACCGACGCCTGGGCGGCGAACACCTGGCCGATGAGCACGGAGCGCTGGTCGAAGGCGTTGGGTCGCCGGGAGTACATGTCCAGCGCGCCCAGGGAGTCATCGGTGACGAACAGCCGGAAGCTGGCCATGGAGCGCACGCCGAGCCGCAACGCCCCGTCGCGGTAGTCGGGCCAGCGCTCCTCCGCCTCGAGGTCCTGTACCAGGACCGTCTCGTGATCCCGGATCGCGCTCAGGCACGGTCCCTCACCGGTGGCGTACTGCAGCAGTTCGCTGTCGTGGGCGACCTGCGACGACGCCGCCGGGGTCTCGATGACCCCACCGCGGACGATGAGCATCATGCTCACCCCGTCGCAGTGCTCGAGGACGTTCTCGCCAAGATCCACGATGAGCTGCAGCGTCTCCTGCAGGCCGTTGGCCTCGGAGAGCTCGCGGGAGATGTCCGCGACCTGCTCCAGGAGTTGCACGTCGGTGTCGCGCTCGTTCTTCACCGTCCACGCCTCCCTGGCGGGCCCCGCCCCCGGGTTGCCCCTCGGCGCCGTCGGAAGCCCTCCGACCCGGCGTCCGAAGGTGCCCGGGGCACCACCCCCGTCCCGGATGGGACACGGCCGAACGGCCGGGGCCGTCGGATGGGCCGGCGTTAGCCTGCGTCCTCTCTCTCCACCGTCGAGGAAGCGGCGGCCGACCAGCCCGAGCGAAGCTGGA
Source organism: Nitriliruptoraceae bacterium (assembly GCA_007134165.1). GTDB lineage: Bacteria > Actinomycetota > Nitriliruptoria > Nitriliruptorales > Nitriliruptoraceae > SKJO01. Next base: position 4,886 of record SLLJ01000112.1, read on the forward strand.
GAGCCGATGGCCTCCGCCTCCGACTCGATGACCAGCGACGCATGGCGCGGCGAGCCGCTGCGGCAGCCGGTCGCTACCGGCCAACGGCCCGGTCGGGCGCGACCGACCCGGCCCGATCAGGTCGAGCGGCTTTCGGCGATGCTGACCTACCTGCGCCACATGCAGGACCAGGAGGGAGCCGATCGGCGTCTGGACGACCAGGTCGACGACCTCACACGACGGCTCGAGGCCCTGATCGATGCGCTGAGCTCCCCGACGCTTGTCGAGCCGTCCCGGCCCGATCCGGCCGCCATCGCGCCAGAGACCCGAGCGGAGCTCAACGAGCTCGAGACGGCCTTCGTCCGCTGGCTGGTGGATCCGATCGAGGCCGACGAGCTCAGGATC
>SLLJ01000254.1 GCA_007134165.1 Nitriliruptoraceae bacterium
GCCAGCGTGCCACCGCACGTGAACCATCAGGCCAGCACAACCGGCCTCGTGGGACACGACCATCGGATGTGACACGCAGCCGTCAACACCGTTCGCACGGCACCACGACCGGCACACCACCTGCCGTCAACAGAAGTTGAAACATCAGGAACGGTAGGTTGGGGAGCTCCACGTGCCGGCCGAGCCAGGAGACCTTGAGTGGCGCCCGCTTCTGGCCCGGGTCCCGGTGTTCGGGTCCATGCCTTCACCGATGACGTGCTCGGCACACTCGATGCGGTCGCGCTGGCCGAACTGCTCGCCGGGGGCGAGGTACGGGCCGAGGAGCTCACCGAGGCGGCGATGCGCCGGGCCGAGCAGGTCGCCGGCCGGCTCGGCGCGGTCGCCCACCAGGCCGATCGCCCCCGCCGCACGCCTGACCCCGGATCGCCGCTCGATGGCCTGCCGACCTATGTCAAGGACAACGAGGACGTGCGCGGCATGCCCAGCGGTCACGGGACCCGGGCACTGCGCGCCGTGCCCGCCCGCGAGGATGGCAGCTACGTCTCTCAGCTGCTGACCACGGGGATGACCGTGCTCGGCAAGAGCCGGATGCCCGAGTTCGGGTTCAACGCGTCGACGGAGTTCGTCGACCAGCCACCGGCACGTAACCCCTGGAACCCGGCGTACTCGGTGGGGGGATCCTCCGGGGGCGCTGCCGCCCTGGTCGCCGCCGGGGTCGTGCCCCTCGCCCATGCCAACGACGGCGGTGGTTCGATCCGCATCCCCGCGGCCGCCGCCGGGCTGGTCGGGCTCAAGCCGACCCGGGGACGGCACCGTGACGACGCGCAGGCGCGCTCACTGCCGATCAACCTCATCTCCGAAGGGGTGGTCAGCCGCTCGGTACGGGACACCGCGGTGTTCGTACAGGCCATGGAGCGCAGCTGGCGCAACCTGTCGCTGCCTCCGATCGGGCAGGTGACCGGCCCCTCGTCCCGGCGGCTGCGGATCGGTCTGCTCGACTCGCCCCTCGGCGGCGCCCGCCTCGACCCAACCACCCGCGGGGCACTCGAGGACACCGCGCAGCTGCTCGAGTCCCTCGGCCACCACGTGGATCCGATACCGCTGCCGGTCGGTGAGCCGTTCGCCGCCGACTTCCGGCGCTACTGGGCGCTGCTGTCGCTGATGGTGTCGGTGGGCGGCAAGGTCGTGCTGCACCGTTCGTTCAACCCTGCCAGGGTCGATCCGCTGTCGCGCGGGTTGCGGCAGGAGGCCGGACGCCAACTGCCGAGGATGCCGGTCGCACTGCGTCGCCTCGAGCGCGTCGGGCGGCGAGCGCTGCGGATGTTCGGTGACCACGAGGTCGTGCTCTCGCCCGTCACCACGCAGCGCACCCCGGTGCTGGGCCATCTCAGCCCGATGGTCGGCTACGACACGCTGATGCAGCGACTCGGCGATCACGTCGGGTTCCCGCCGCTGGCCAACGTGGCCGGGATCCCGTCCATCTCGGTGCCGGGAGAACTCGACGCCAAGGGTCTGCCGACCTCGACCATGTTCAGCGCCGGCTGGGGGGACGAGCGAACCCTGCTCGAGCTCGCCTTCGAGATCGAGCAGGCGCGTGCGTTCCCTCGTATCGACGACGCGCTGGTCGCCGCCTGACGGTGGCGGCCATGGCCCGGACGCCGCCTGGGTGCCATTGCCGTGGTGCACGGCCCAGTCCATGATCGCGATGCGCTCCACCGCCGTGGTCGCCAGGACATGGCAGGCGGCGATCGCGAGATTGGAGAAGATACAGAAACCCATGCCCGTCTCCGGGGTGGCATGGTGACCCGGGGGTCGGATCAGCGCGTAGGCGTTACGCACGTCACCGGCCACGACCGCCTCGGCCACGACGAGGGCGCCGCCGACCGCGAGCGCAGTGATCTCGAACACGCCTTGACCGAACGGGCTCGAGCCATCACTCGCGTCGCCGCCCTTGGGCAGGTCACTCTCCTCGCGGATCCGAGCGACGTGCTCGGCGGCATGCGCCCGCAGCAACTCCTCGTCGGTGGCCGGGCGGGCCGCGCGGGGCGAGAGTTGCTCGAGCACACCGCTGACGGCGATCAGCGCGTGCATCCGGGTCCTGGTCTCCGGGTTCTCGAAGTTCTGCAGCGGCTGCAGACCCGCAGCGGGCTTCGCCGGGAACAGCCCGGTGTTGGTCCCCTTATCGCGCCAGCCGAACACCTTGTGCCAGACGTAGCCCGTTGCCATGTCCCTCGCCTCGGCACCGATGAATTGCGTGCCGACAGAGCCGAGCACCTGCGCGAGTCCGACACCGTCGAAAACGACGAGCGCCAGGCGTCGGTTCGGCGTCAGGTCAGCGTCGGTTCGGCGTCAGGTCGGCCGCCACCCACAGGACGTCGAGGAAGCGCGCACGGGCATCGCGCTCGATCCACGGCAGGTGACCGCAGTCCTCGAGGCCATGGACGGTGAGCTCCGCGGCGATGGCGCGCAGCGGCGTGAGCACCCCGTCCAGCGGGTGCGGGTCGTACCGCCCATGGATAACGACGACCGGGCAGCGAAGCGCATGACCGGCGTCGAGCAACGTACCGGCGCGTCGGCGCTGCTCGACCTCGCCCCACACCGCCGTGAAGACCGCGCGCTGGTGGGCGATGACCTCGAGGTGGTCGACGGTCGGGTGGTGGTGGTCCACGGCGACCAGCAGGTCGGCGGTGCGCGCGAAGGCCGCCGCGGCCGCCGCCGGGTCAGCGCCGCCCACCACCATCTCGAGTCGGTCGAACTCCTCGAGTTGCGCGGGACCCATCCGCATCCGGCGTGCGGCATCGGTGCGCACACCACCGTCGGCATCGAACGGTGCGCAACCGACCAGCACGATGCGGTCGATGAGCCCAGGGTGACGCTGGGCCGTGAACACGGCGAGCATCCCGCCCCACGACGAGCCGATCAACGTCCACGGCCCCCGGTGCTCGTCGCGGAGGGTGTCGGCGAGTTCCTCGACCTGCCCGTCGATGCTGCGCGCGGACTGCAGCGGTTCGAGCACCCCGGCCCCCTCGGACGCGAGCTCACGAGCCAGCGAGCCGAGCATCCCGGGCGCCCCGGGGCCACCGTGAACGAGGGCATGACGGCGGGGCGGTTGGCCGTAGCGCCGAGCCCTGATCATCGCGATCCCCTCCCTGCCGATCGGAAGTGCGGGTGCACGTGTGGGTCGAGGTGCCGTCGCGTGGGCAGGTCGGCGTGCCGCTCGGCCCGAAGTCAGTGTGACCGGCGGATCCGGATCGGACCCTTCGCGGTGGAGGGGTCGACCGGCCGGCCGCCCTGGATGATCGTGACCTGACCCTCGGCGGCGAGGCGGCGTGCTGCCCGGCGCGCCGGCTCCATCAGCGGACACCACTCGTCGGATGCTCCGTATCGGACGGCGACCTGCTGTGCCGCCTCAGAAGGACAGATCGTGGCGCTGGCAGTCCGGGCATCGAGCAGTTCGAGAATGGCGAACTCGAGGTAGCGGTCCACGGGTCGCACCCGTCGTCGGCGGCAGGCCTGCGAGCAGTAGCGCACCTGCTCCCAATCGCGGGTCCAGGCCTTGCGCCAGGTCATCGTGCGCCCGCACGACCGGCAGGTGCGTGGGGAGATGTCGACACTCATGAGGGGCCCTGGTGCGTTGGCTTCGTGGGATGAGCCCGGTGGCTGGCAGCAGACTCATGACCTCGGGAGCGGCCGGTGGTTCGCGTCGCTCAGGGTTCGGTGCCGGCGTGACGATCGGCCCGGAACGAGTGCTGCGAGGCCGGAGCCAGGTTGGTCGGGACCGATTCGCGGCCGCTCGAGCTCTGAAACGCTCGCTGGCGAGGGTTTCGCGCCGGACACCGGTCCCGCGTCGTCGTGAACTCTCGGCGGCGCGAGTTTCGTGCCGGATACTGGCCGGTCGCGGGCGGATTGGGACCGATCCAGGTCGGAAACCTCCGCTGGCGAGGGTTTCGTGCCGAACACCCATCAGCCAACCCAGGATCGAGTTCGAGCTGATGATCACCGCCTGAAGGCAGGGTCGATCCAGCACGGCATTCGGGGCGGCATCGATGAGCGCAACTCGAGCACCAGGGTCGGGGCTCTGGTCGACGAGGCCGGCTGGGCCGTCGCCTGGGCGGCGGCGGAGCGGACGCAGCGCCCGGGCGGCGGCGGAGCGGACGCAGCGCCTGGTCGGCGGCGGACGGTCGCGGGGGCGGTGCGGGCTGCAACCGAGCGGCGGATGGTCGGACTCAACCCGGAACTGCTCGAAGCCGAGGTCCTGCAGGTCGGTCACCACAGGTCGCAGACCTCGACCGACCCGGAGTTCCTGACGTTGGTGTCCCCGGCAGTGGCCGCGTACTCCGCCGGGGCGGGCAACGCCTACGGCCATCCGAACCACGAGGTGCTCGACCGGCTGGTGGCCGCCGACCTCGAGCTGTCGGCATCGATATCCATGGCAGCGTGGTCATCACCACCGACGGGCAGCAGTGGTCGGTGGTGACCGGGTAGGAGCCCGCGACCGCGCAGGGCTCGCTGCAGGGCTCGCCGTAGATGCGCACGGGTGGTCACGCAGGAGATCCCTGGAGATCGCCACAGCTCGCCGCAGTTCGCCACAGATCACCCCAAGTCGCGACAGCTCGCCGCACGAGGCGTGGACGATGTCGGATGACACCCGGATCCCGAAGGATCGGGCCGTAATCGACCGCATCGTGGACGGCACCACCGCGGTGTTGCTGCTCGGCGCCGACGAGCAGGAGTTGCTCGTACCCGTCGACGCGCTGCCCGCCGAAGCCCGCGAGCGCGACTGGATCGTCGTGCAGCCCGGCGCGGACCCGGCCGCGGTCTTCGACGTGGACACCGAACTCACCGACCAACGCACCGGCCAGACCGAGGCACACCTCGATCGCATCCGCCAGCAGCTGTCGGACGGACGCTTCCCCCGTCGCTGGACACCACGACCAGACCCGCGCCATCGCGCGACCCGCGCCGATCCGTGCGCCCCGGCCGCAGCGGGCGCCGCGGCTCAACTGCTGCACGGCAGGGCTCCCGATCTCCGACCGGCACCAACGCCGGGATCCAGCGGGTCATGCACGAAACACGCGCCTGCGGAGGATTGTGTCCACGGACGCCGCGGGTCGTGCACGAAACACGCGCCTGCGGAGGTTTGTGTCCACGGGCGCCGCGGGTCATGCACGAAACTCGCGCCTGCGGAGGTATGTGTCCACGGGCGGACGACAAACCGTGCGCAGCTAGCGTCACCGATGTCTGCGCACGATGTCAGCGCAGGACGA
>SLLJ01000041.1 GCA_007134165.1 Nitriliruptoraceae bacterium
CCTCGGTGCCCTCGTCGAGCACGCTGCCGCGGCGGAAGCTCGCGAACAGCGCTTCGGCTTCGGGCTGGCGCACGTCCAGCACCCAGGCCCCACCGCTGGTGATACGGGGGTCGCCGGGAACCGTGTGGGTCGCGGCCCTCCCCGCGGCCAGGCCGCGCGCCCCCCAGGCGATCCGGGCCAGGTCGATCGGCCCGAGGCGCTGGTCGACGCTGACGGCCTCTCCGGTCTCGTTGATCAGCCGGGTCAGCCGGACCGGGTTGAGCAGCGTGCCCGGCGCGGAGACCTCCCGTGCCAGCGCCTTCAAGAACTCCTGCTGACGTTCCATCCGGGCAAAGTCGTCGTCGATCTTGCGCACCCGCACGAAGCCCAGTGCATCGGTCCCGTCGAGGAGTTGGCAGCCGGCGGGCAGGTCGATGCCCGCGTCCCGGTCGGCGATCGGCGCGTCCAGACACAACTCGACCCCACCGACCGCGTCGACGACGTCCCGGAACCCCCCGAAGGTCACGCCGACGTGGTGGTGGATGTCCAGGCCCGACAGCGCCCGGATGGTGGTCACCAGGCACGAGGGCCCGCCGAGCTGCACCGCCGCGTTGATCCGTCCGGTCGACCCGTCGCAGCGCGTGACCCACAGGTCCCGTGGGAAGGACAGCAGCGCCACCCGGCCGCGGTCCACGGTCATGATCATGATCGTGTCGGTGCGCTCACCCACCTCGGAGCCCGTGGTCAGCTCCACCCGCTCCTCGGGGGACAGATCCTCACGGCTGTCGGAGCCGGTGATCAGCACGTGCAGGGGGCGCGACGAGGCGGCCAGACCGTCGACCGACTGGCGGTCCAGGCGCGTCATCGCCCACAGCGCCACGGCGACCACGAGGACCGCGATCAGCAGCAGGAGCACCAGCAGCAGGCGCAACAGCCGGCGGAACCCTCGCCGCCGCGGCGCGGTGGCGACCGTCGGGCCCCACGACTGATCGACGCTCATCGGGTCACCTGACGGTCTCCGAGGTGCTCCACGTCGCTGAAGCGCTGGAGGCTGAAGATGTGGCCACCGGCGATCGACACCGACCGCAGCACGGTCAGCGACGCGTGCGCCGAGGCGAAGCGCTCCCACTCCCAGGGTTCGGGTTCGAGCCCGAGCAGGGATCCCAGCACGACGCTGTTGGTCCCGGCATGGGCGATGAGCAGCAGCCGGGGGGCGGTATCGGGCACCCGCCACAGTCGGTCGGCGGCCGCGGTCACGCCGACCCCCTCGAGTTCCTGCTCGAGCCCCCTGGTCACCCGGGCGTGGAAGTCCGCGAAGCTCTCACCGCCCGGCAGTCCGTCCCACCACTGGGCGCGGGGCCTGACGCGCGCCTCGCGCAGCACCCGACCGATCTCCTCGCTGGGCGAGCCCTGCCAGCTGACCGGCATCCGGATCTCGTGCATCCAGTCCCGGCGCTCGGTGACCAGATCGGGTCGGGCCGCGAGTAGCGGCGCGGCGGTCTGGCCGGCGCGCACGGCGGTGGAGACCAGCACGCGGTCGAAGGGCTCCTCGATCAGCCGGGCGGCGGCGAGCCGCGCCTGTTCGTGACCGAGCGCGGTGAGCTCGGGGTCCACCTGGGCCCGCTCGTCACGGTTCCATGCGGGCTGGGCGTGGCGCAGCAGCACGAGCTCCATCAGCGGTCGTAGTCGTCGTCCGCCGGGTCGGCTGGCAGCTCGCGCCCGACGGCGGCGGCCAGCCAGTCCAGCGCTTCGTCGGCGCTGACGACGTCGGCGTCGGCCGCGCGTCGGGCCGCCTCGATCCGGGTGCGCGCCCAGGCGAGGTCGACGTCGCTGTCGCGGCTGACCGCGGCGTCGGGCTCGTCGATCCGGGTGCGCAGCTCGAACTCCTCGATCGCCGCTTCGACGGCGGCGCTGCCCCGGCGGACGCGTGGCGTGTGCTGTCCGGCCATCGTGGATCTCCTGGGTCGGGTAGGCGTCTAGCGTACGACCTCGGGCACCGGGATCCGTTCAGCGGCCGCGGGGCGGCGCTGCGGCCGCCACGACGGGGTGGTGGTCCTGGCCCGGGGTGAAGCAGCAGTCGACCGGGCAGGCGTCGTGGTTGGGGCCGCGGGTCCCCAACGCCCGGCGGGGTGCGTCCTCGAGTCGTTCCAGCACCAGCTCGCGGATCATCGCCACGAACCGCGGGTCGACACCGACGCTGCCGGCTCGTGTGAAGGGCAGCCCGAGCCGCTCGGCGGTCTCCTTGGCCTCCACGTCGAGGTCGTAGATGACCTCCATGTGGTCGGAGATGAACCCCACCGGGACGACCACCACGCCCGGGACCCCCTCGGCGTGCAGCGCCTCGAGGTGGTCGCTGACGTCGGGCTCCAGCCAGGGCACGAACTCGGGCCCCGAGCGCGAGCAGAAGACCAGGTCCCAGCCACGGACCGTGCCCGGCGGGTCGCCGGCCGCGGTCAGCCCGGCCATCACCAGCCGGCAGGTCTCGTAGTGCTGGGCCTCGTAGTCGCAGTGCCGAGACATCGTGCGCGGGATGGAGTGGGTCACGAACACCACCCGGGCCCCGTCGCGGGCGTCGGCGGGGAGTTCGGTCAGCGCCTCGCGGATCAGGTCGACCTGCGGGGTCACGAACCCGGGATGGTTGTAGAACACCCGGATCTTGTCGAGCTCGGGGGCGCCCTGGACCTCGGCTCGGGCCGCCGCGAGGTTCTCGCGGTACTGCCGGCAGCCGGAGTACGACGAGTACGCCGAGGTCACGAAGCACAGCGCCCGCTCGACGCCGTCGTCGCGCATCCGGGTGAGGGTGTCGGCCAGCAGTGGATGCCAGTTGCGGTTGCCGAAGTACACCGGCAGCGCCGGGCCCTGCTCGGCCAGCTGTGCCTCGAGCGCCGCCTTCAAGGCCCGGTTCTGGTCGTTGATCGGTGATCGTCCCCCGAAGGCGAAGTAGTGCTCGCTGACCTCCTCGAGCCGTTCACGGGGGATGTTGCGCCCCCGGGTCACGTTCTGCATGAACGGGATCACCTCGTCGGGCGCTTCGGGCCCGCCGAAGGACACGAGCAGGATGGCGTCGTAGGCCGTGGGCATGGGACTACCTCGGAGTCGGTGTCGGGACGACGGTAGCGCCGGTGGGCTCCGGAGATCAGTCCGGGAGGCCGGCCGCGCGGACCAGCGACACCTCGCTGCCCTGCGCGGCCCAGGCCCGATCGAAGCGCTCGAAACGGGCGCGGGACGGCCGCACCAGCCCCAGCGCGAGCACGCCGGCGAAGCCTCCGATGGCGGCGACCCATCCCGGACCGAAGAAGAAGGTCAGCACCACGGCGGCGAGCACCGCGGTCTCGGCCAGCACCGCCTGCAGGACCAGGCGGGTGCGGTACTCGCCACGGGCGCTGGCTTCGTCGCCTGGCGGGGTGGCGGCGAACACCCGGTCGATGGCGAGCACGCCCAGGATCGCCCCGCCACCCGCTGCCGCCGCGAGGAGCGCCGGCAGGGCCGCCGGCAGGGTGGGTTCGACCTCGGCGATGACCACGATCACCACCGCGATCGCGGTGACCCCCACGAGGAAGGCCAGCCACAGCCGTTGCAGGCTGCGGACGTAGGCGGATGCGGGCACGACCGGTGCTCCGGGTCAGGGGGCGGCCTTCAGCGTAGTGTCCCGGGCACCACGCGCTGGGTGAGCCAGATCCCCACCCCGATGGTCAGTCCCCCGGCGATCGCGCCCGGGTGCAGGCGCTCACCGAGCACCACCGCCCCGGCGCTGACCGCGACCAGGGGGATGAGGTAGGTGGTGAGCGTGGCGTTGGTGGCCCCGACCCGTTCGATGAGCAGGTAGAACAGCAGGAAGGCCAGGCCAGTCCCGAAGATCCCCAGCGCCAGCACCGCGACCACGACCTGCGGTGCGGTCGCCGAGGTCTCCGGTGGTCCACTGGCCAGCACCGCCACCGGCACCGCGACCGCGGTCGCGGTCAGCACCTGACCGGTGGCCAGCACCAGCGGCGGCCACCGGCCCGACAGATGGCGCCGCGCGTAGACCGTGCCGAGCGCGTACATCATGGTCGCCCCCACCACGGCGAGGATCGCCACCAGGCGGCCGGCCTCGTCGAGGTCGCCGGCGACGATCAGCCCCACCCCGATCAGTGCCAGCACCAGGCCCCCGGTGCGGGCGCGGGTCAACGACTCGGCGCCGATGGCGGCGGAGACCAGCAGGGTGCTCAGCGGGACCAGCGCCATGAGCAGCGCCGTCAGCCCCGAGGGCAGCGACTGCTGCGCCCAGGCGACCGCGCTCCAGGGCAGGGCGTTGGTGATCGAACCGATGATCAGCAGGTGGCGCCACGTCGACCATGACCGCGGCAGGTGGTGGCCGGTCACCCGCAGCGCGACGAGGAGCACCACCCCGCCGACCGCGGTCCGGCCGGCCACGATCCACAGTGGCGTCAGGCCCCGCAGCGCCACCTCGATGAACAGGAACGACAGCCCCCAGGAGCCCGACAACACCAGCAGCGCAGCGACCTCTCGGGGGCCGTAGCGCAGGCTGGTATCGGGTGGCATGGGACCCACGCTACCCGTCGGCGCGGAACGCTTGGGCGTACTTCGTTCCGGTGGCTAGGCTCATTGGGTCCGTCTGCGTTCATCCACCCCGTGCAGGAGCCTCTGTGGTCAGCCAGTCGCCCCCCGCGTGGTACTCCGGTGCGCCACGGCCCGAGACGCTCACCTTCGAGGTCGAGTCAGCGACCATCTCCGCACTTGCCTGGGGGCAGCCCGGCGCGCCCACGCTCGTGCTCGTGCACGGGGGCGCCGCCCACGCCGGTTGGTGGTCGGCCATCGCCCCCATCCTGGCCAGCACCCACCGGGTCGTCGCCCTGGACCTGTCGGGGCACGGGCACAGCGATTGGCGGGAGACCTACACCGCCGAACGGTGGGCCGAGGAGGTTCTGGCCGCGGCCCGGGCGGGCGGGGGAGCGGGGCGTCCGGTGGTGGCCGGGCACTCGATGGGTGGGTTCGTCACGATCGTCGTCGCGGCCCGCTACGGGGCCGAACTCGAGGGCGCGGTCGTGCTGGACTCTCCGGTCCGGCGCCCGGACCCGGAGTCGGCCGAGGGCCGCGGTGGCCGCATGTTCCGGGCCCCGAAGGTCTACCCCGAACCGGACACCGCGGTCGAGCACTTCCACCTCGTACCGCCCCAGCCGGTGGTCCTGCCCTGGCTGGTCGAAGAGGTCGCGCGGGCCAGCCTGCGGCGGGTCGAGGCCGGCTGGACCTGGCGGTTCGATCCGCGCGTGTTCACCGCCCGGCCGGGGCCGTCGCGACCAAGCGAGTTCGCCGCCGACCTGGCTCGGGCCTCGTGTCGCGTGGCGCTGATCAACGGCGAGCGTTCCAGTATCGTCGACGCCGAGGTTCGTTCCTACATGGCCGAGTTGCTCGCCGACTCTCCGGCGGCGGCCGCCGGGATCCCCGTGGTCGAGGTGCCCGAGGCCCACCACCATCTCCTGCTCGACCAGCCGCTGGCCACCGCCACCGCCCTGCGGGCCGTGCTCGCCGCCTGGCGGCCGGTGGGTGCCGGCCCCGCCCAGGTGCGCTGAGGTCGCGGTTTCACAGCTTGCGCAGGAACACCCGCTCCACCGCGTGGTCACCAGCCTTGCGCAGGATGAGGTCGGCTCGGGAGCGGGTCGGCAGCACGTTCTCGACCAGGTTGCGCCCGTTGATGCGCTCCCAGATGTCGCGCGCCGTGGCGTCGGCCTCGTCGTCGCTGAGCGACGCGTAGCGGTGGAAGTAGGACCGCGGGTCGCGGAAGGCCGTTTCCCGAAGGGTGCGGAAGCGCTCGATGTACCAGCCCATGACGTCGCGCTCCTCGGCGTCCACGTAGATCGAGAAGTCGAAGAAGTCCGACACGAACACCGTGTCGGCGTCGCTGCCGGTCTGCAGGACGTTCAGCCCCTCCACGATCAGCACGTCGGGCTGGCTGATCACGATCCGCTCGTCGGGCACGATGTCGTAGCGCAGGTGGGAGTACACCGGCGCGGCGACCTCGGGTTGGCCGGACTTGACGGCCGAGACGAAGCGCACCAGCGCGGCGGCGTCGTAGGACTCGGGAAAGCCCTTGCGCTCGAGCAGTCCGCGGCGCTCGAGTTCGTCGTTGGGCAGCAGGAACCCGTCGGTGGTCAGCAGCGCCACCTCGGGGTGGTCGGGCCAGCGCGACAGCAGTGCCTCGAGGATGCGCGAGGTGGTCGACTTGCCCACCGCGACCGAGCCGGCCACGCCGATCACGAAGGGGACCTTGGCGGTGAGCGAGCCGAGGAAGGTGTCGGTGGCGCGGTACAGTTCCTGGGTCGCGGCCACGTACAGGTTCAGTAGGCGGGACAGCGGCAGGTAGACCTCCACCACCTCGTCGAGCGAGAGCCGGTCGTTGATCCCGCGCAGCCGCGTGAGGTCGCGTTCGTCGAGGCTGAGCGGCGTCGCCGAGCGCAGAGCTGCCCACTCGTGGCGTGCCAGCTCGATCCAGGGTGAGGGCACGGTGCGGTGTGGCATGGCGGTCGGGACCTCCGGCGGGTGACGTGGTGAGGCTAGATCGCCGTGACGGGTGGGTCGGGGCGCGCAGGATCGTCACCGATGGGCGACACTGGAGGAACCCCGATCTCGTGAGGGCCTGTTGACCCGTCCCCAACGGCTGCTGCTCGTCCAGCGGATCATCGCCGCTGCGCTGGTCACGCTCGTCGTGCCGGCGGTGATCGCGCTGGGCAGCGTTGCCGACGAGCAGCCCGTGCGTGAGGGCGAGCCGGCGCCGCGCACCGTGTTCGCCGATGAGCAGGTCCGCATCACCGACGCCGAGGCGACCGACATCGCCCGAGCCCGGGCGGCGGAGTCGGTGGAGCCGATCGTGGTCGCCGACCGAGACGCGCAGGCCGCCATCGTGCGCGATGTCCGCGAGGCGTTCACCGCGACCCGGGCGGTGCGCATCCCGGTCAGCGACGGCCCGGACGCCCCGCCCCGGATCCCGCCGCGCAACGAACAGGTCGATCGGCTGCTCGAGCAGGAGCCGGAGATCCCCCGCGAGGTCGCCCAGGAGCTCGTTCGGCTCGGCGATCCCGAGCTCGAGGTCGTCGAGCGCGAGACCATCTCGGTCGCTCAGGAGTTCGCGCGCCAGCGCATCGGTGAGGACGGCCTCGAAGACGTCCTCGAGGACCAGCTCCCGGTCGAGCTCGCGCTGCGCTCGCTGCCCGGTGACACCGCGGCGAGCATCGCCGATCCGCTGCTGCGCCTGTGGCTGCGTCCGACCGTCACGGTCGATCCCGAGGCCACCGCCTCGGCCCGGCAGCGGGCTGCCGAGGAGATCGACGAGGTGGTCGACATCTGGCGCCGGGGTGAGGCGATCGTGCGTGAGGGCGAGGTCGTGGAGCCGATGCAGCTGCGCGCCATCGAGCAGCTCGGGCTGACCGGCGCCACCCCGCTGCTCGACCTGCTGCGCGCGGGGCTCGCGATGCTGGTGGTCACCCTGGTGTCCGCGGTCTACCTCCAGCGCATGCAGCCCTACGTCTGGGTCACCGGCAAGAAGCTGGTGCTGCTCGGGATGCTCGTGGTCGCCTACGGCGGTCTGGTGGTGGGCACCAGCCTGCTGACCGAAGCGACCTCGGCCGGCTGGGCCTACGCGGTGCCCTCAGGGGCGCTGGCGATGCTCACGGCTCTGCTCATCCACCCGGTGGTGGGGATCGCCACGATGCTGCCGGCCGTCGTGATCGTGCTGCTCGTGCTGCCCGGTGCCGCGCCCTTCGCGCTGTTCGCGGCCGTGGCCGTCCTGGTCAGTGTGCCGCTGACCACCGCGATCAGCTCTCGATCGCAGCTGCGCACCGCGACCGTGCGTGCCGGGCTGACCTACCCACTTCTGGCGGCCGCCATCACGGTCGTGTTCGGTCCGCGCGAGGATCTGCTGGTTGCGATCGGTGCCGGCATGCTCAACGGCGTGATCACGGCGGTGGCCGTGCAGGGCGCCATGCCCTTCCTCGAGACGGCGTTCCGGCTTCCCACCGTGACCGCGCTGCTCGACCTCGCCGACCGCAACCACCCGCTGCTGCGCGAGCTCGAAACCAAGGCCTTGGGCACCTACAACCACGCGGTCATGGTGGCCCACCTCACCGAGCGCGCCTGCCGCGCGGTTGGCGCCGACCCATTGCTGGGCTCGGTCGCCGCTCTGTACCACGACATCGGCAAGGTGCGACAGCCCCACTTCTTCATCGAGAACCAGCAGGGCATCGCCAACCCTCACGACGAGCTCGATCCGGAGGTGTCCGCGGTCATCCTGCACAGCCATGTCGTGGACGGAGTCGAGCTCGCCACCGAGTACCGCCTGCCCCCCGAGGTGGTCGCCTGCATCGGTAGCCACCATGGCACGATGCTCGTGAGCTACTTCTACGACAAGGCCGTGCGGCAGGCCGGCGGCGATCGCTCGGCGGTGGACGAGCAGCACTACCGCTACCGCGGAACCAAGCCGCGCAGCAAGGAGGCCGCCGTGCTCGTCCTGGCCGACTGCAGCGAGGCCACGACCCGCGCCATGGCCATGTCGCGGGGCACGATCCCGCGCGAGGAGATCGAGGCCACCGTGGATCGGCTGCTGCAGGAGCGCGTCGACGACGGCCAGTTCGACGACTGCGACCTGACCTTCCGGGAGCTCGCGCTGGCTCGCACCACCATCGTGGAGTCCCTGGTGGGCATCTACCACCCTCGGATCGCCTACCCCTCGACCGATCCCGACCAGGCCGTCGCGCTCCCGGACCTGCCCGAACTCCCCGAGTTGGCCGCGGACCTCCCCGCGACGGGGCGGGGACGTCCGCAGCCGCCGGCCGCCGGCTAGGTCACTCGGCATCCTGGCCGTAGGCGAAGCCGGCGTCGAGCACCTGGGAGGCGTAGCTGCGGAAGGCGATCACGGTCTCGGAGCGCCGGATCCCGCCGACGCGGCCGATCGAGCCGGCGACGATGTCGGCCAGGTCCTCGTTGCGGGCGGCCTTGACCTTGAGGATCAGGTCGTAGCGGCCGGTCACCGAGTAGGTCTCGACGACCCCTTCGAGGCCCGCGACAGCCTCGGCGACCTCGGAGATCCGGTCGACCTCGGCTTCGAGCAGCACGAACGCGGTGATCACGGGCTCGCCTTTCGTCGCTGGCCACGCTATCGTTGTGCCGTGGCATCGGTGGCCGACCTTACCAGCCTGCCTGAGCGCAGAGCGCACGTGTGGGGGCTCCGGGAAGACACCGGGTGGTTTGAGCGTTTGACCGCTCGGAAGCCGGCTCCAGGGCGCATGTCGCGGCCCCATAGCCAAGCCCGAGATGGCGTTGTCGCGCGGCCACCGCCCATACGTCGGCACCACCGGCCGACCGGCTCCGAACCGATCGTGCGATGCTGTAGTTGAGCGCCGTGAATACTGGCCGATTAGCCCCACCGTCGTCGCGGCCCGACCGCGACGCCTGAGCCGCCCACAGGAGGCCACGGTGAATCACACCGACTTGCCCACCGCCGAGGTTGCGGTCGAGGAACTCCTCGACCGGTCGACCGAGCGAGGGTACGTGCTGCTCTCCGAGCTCCAGGAGTTGCACGTTCCCGAACTGCACGGCGACATGTGGGTCGAGGACACCGTCGCTGCCGCCCGTCAGCAGGGCCTGCAGGTCATCGACGACGTCGCCGACGACGCTCCTGAGGACGTCGTCGACCACACCGCGGCGCTGACCACCGACCTGGTACGCCAGTACCTCAACGACGCCGGACGCCACGCCCTGCTCACCAAAGAGGACGAGGCCGACCTCGCCAAGCGCTACCAGGCCGGGCTGGCCGCCGACGGTTTCCTGGCCGGCCGCGCCGACCTGACCCGCAGCGTCAAGGCCAAGCTGCGGCGCATCAGCCGCGACGGTGCCCGTGCCAAGGAGCGCATGGTTCAGGCCAACCTGCGGCTGGTCGTTCCCCAGGCCCGCAAGTTCTCCGGCCGAGATCTCGACTTCATCGAGCTCATCCAGGAGGGCAACCTCGGCCTGCTCCGGGCGGTCGAGAAGTTCGATCACACCAAGGGCTACAAGTTCTCGACCTATGCGGTGTGGTGGATCCGCCAGGCGCTGCAGCGTGGGGTGGCCAGCAAGGGCCGCACCATCCGGGTGCCGGCCCACGTCTGGGAGTTGTACGGCAAGCTGCGATCGGCCGAGTTGCGGTTGCGTCAGCAGAAGGGCGCCGACCCCACCGAGGCGGAGATCGCCGAGGAGGTCGGTCTCACGCCACTGCGGGTGCGCGAGGTCCGCGAGGCGATGCAGGAGCTGGTCAGCCTCGACCGACCGATCGGTGAAGATGGCGACGCGACGATGGGCGATCTGATCGCCGACGCGGCGGTGATCGACCCGGCCGACACCGCACTCGAGGGCGATGCGCTCAGCCAGATCGATGCGGCGCTCGCGGCCCTCGATGACCGCGAACGCATCATCCTGGTGCTGCGCTTCGGGCTGCACGGCGAGGAGCCGCTCACCCTCGAGGAGATCGGTGCTCACTTCGGGCTGACCCGGGAGCGGATCCGCCAGATGCAGAACCGCGCCTTGGCCAAGCTTCGCCACCCCTCGCGGGCCCACAGCCTCGCTGGGTTGCTCGACGTCCTCGACCGCGCCGCCTGACCGACTCTCCCACCGGCCCACCGCAGCTTGCGGTGGGCCGTGGTCTGCAGGAGTCGCCGTGGCCCTTCCCACCATCCATCATCGTCTGCTCCTGGTCGTGGCGGCACTGATGGTGCTGACCGTGGTCGGGATGGTGGTGTTGTGGCCCCGCGCGGACCAGCTGCCGGGGGCCCAGGCCGACGTGCCGGATCTGGTCACCGCTGAGGTCGTCGCGGTTGACGTACGGTCACACGACCCGGACCCCGCGCTGGGCGGCTCCGGCGAGCTGCTGGTGGTCACCGTCGAGTTGCTCGGTGGCGACGAGGCCGGTGAGCGCGTCGACCTCGAGGTCGTTCCCGAGGGCTATCCGCCCTTCGTGGTCGGCGACCGGGTGGAACTCGACCGGGTGCTGATCGACGGCGAGGACCCCGCCTGGTTCATCGTGGACTTCCGGCGGCTGCCCACCTTGTGGCTGCTGCTCGGGCTGTTCGTCCTGGCCGTCATCGCCGTGGGCCGCTGGCACGGGCTGCGCTCGCTGCTGGGGCTCGCGATCAGCCTGCTGATCGTGGTGCGCTTCGTCGTGCCCGCCATCCTGGTGGGTCGCAGCCCCCCGCTGGTCGCGATCGTGGGAGCGATCGCGATCATGATCGTCACGCTGTACCTCGCCCACGGCGTCAACGAGATGACCACCTCGGCGATCATCGGGACCGGGGGGGCACTGCTGCTGACCGTGGGACTCGCGGTCGTGATCGTCGACCGGGCCAAGATCACCGGCTATGCCTCGGACGAGGCCAACCTGGTCAGCTTTGCCTTCGAGGGTCTGGATCTGCAGGGTCTGGTGCTCGCCGGACTGATCATCGCTGCTCTGGGGGTGCTCGACGACGTCACCGTCAGCCAGGCCTCCACCGTGTTCGCGCTGCACGACACCGACCGCACGCTGTCGTGGTCAGCGCTGTTCGCTCGCGCGATGAAGGTCGGTCGCGATCACATCGCCTCGGTGGTCAACACGCTGTTCCTGGCGTACGCGGGAGCGTCGCTGGCGCTGCTGGTGCTGTTCTCCACCAGCGGTCTGCCCGCCACCGAGATCGTCAACTCCGAGGTCTTCGCCGAGGAACTGGTCAAGACCGTGATCGGCTCGCTCGGCTTGATCGCGGCGGTGCCGTTCACCACCGCCCTGGCCGCGCGCGTGGCGATCAGTCGGCAACTCGATCCGCCGGTCCGTCGCGGGCCGGGAGATGAACCCCGAGAGGATCTCGACGACCTCGACGACCTCGATGAGGAGCAGCGCGCCCAGCGCTCCTGGGCGCGGTACCTCACCGAACGCGGCGAGCGTCCGAACGACGCCGGGTGAGCGGTCGGTGGACTACGTAGGGTGCTGGGACTGCTAGCCTCGCGCCACGGGGCACCTGGGGCCGGGAGTGGGAGGTTCCGACGTGCGCACCGGCAGGCGGCAGCAGCCCAGAGGGCGTGCCACCCCGCTGCTGATGATGCTCACCGTGCTCGCCCTGTTGCCGGTGCCGTGGCTGCACGCGGTGGGTGACGATCCGCCGGGCGGAGCCTGGCGGCTGGATGGCCGCCTGGTCGTCGACGGACGGATCGTCGACCCCCCAGGTCGCTGGTCGTGGCTCACGGTCGGTCGCCCCCCGTTGGTGGCCGAGGTGGTGCGCGATTGGCTGGTCGCGTCCGATGATCCGGCGCAGGATCTGCGGCTGGGCACGCTCGCGAGCCGGCCCTCGGTCAACGAGCCCGCGGCCGTGGCCATCGGACTGCAGGCGGCAGGGGTCGAGGTGAACCTGGAGATCCTGGTCGAGGCGAGTGGCGCGCTGATCCCCGGCCTGCCGGATCCGGCGGTCGTGACCGAACTCAATGGCGTTGCGTTGCACCACCGCGAGGACCTGGAGCGGGCCGTGTCGCTGGCCGGGGACCGCACGAGTTTCGTGACGGCAGACGCCGCGGGGCCACTGGTCGTGCCGGGCGACGCGCTGCCCTACGAGCGGCTCGAGGTCATCGAGGTCGCCCCCCGGGAGCTGACCGCGGCGATCGGTGGCCCCCTGGACCGCCTCCCGCCGGTTCGGTGGTTGCGCAAGCTGGCGCTGGGCCGGTCCCATGGCCTGATGGTGGCGCTGGTGGCCTACACCGACGCTTCCGGGGGGGACCTCGCCCGGGGGCGGCACGTCGCCGGCACCGGGTCGATCCGCGGTGACGGCAGCGTCGGCCCGATCGGCGGGTTGGCGGCCAAGGCTGCGGCGGCCCGGGACCGCGGTGCCGACGTGCTGCTGTTCCCGGCCGAGCAGCACGGTGAGCTCGACAGCTTCGACCCCGGCACCATGCGTCTGCTGCCGGTGGCTACGCTCGACACGGCGATCGCGGCCCTGGAGCGCTGAGCAGCGCCTGCCGCCCGCTTCCTGGCCCACCCCGGCCCGCAGCTGCCAGCAACCTCGAGACCGGACATCGTGAGCGACGTCACCCCAATCTCCGAGCTGTTCGAGCGAGGCGCGTCGCGTGGCTACGTGCTGCTCTCCGAACTGCAAGAGCTCTTCGACCCGCTGACCCACCCCGACCAGTGGGTCGAGGAGACCGCCCAGCAGGCGCGCGACCGCAACATGCAGGTGCTCGATGATCTCGTCGAGGATGCCGACCGGCCTGAGGCGACTCCGTTGTCGGCGTCTTCGGACTCAGTGCGTCAGTACCTCAACGAGATCGGGCGCACTGATCTGCTCACCCCCGAGCAGGAGGTCGACCTCGCCAAGCGCTACCAGGCGGGGCTCGCGGCCGCCGCCGTGATCGGAGCAGGGGGGAAGCTCCAGCCGCGACGCAAGGCGCAACTGCGCATGGTCATGCGCGGTGGACAGCGGGCCAAGGACCACATGATCCGCGCCAACCTGCGCCTGGTGGTGTCGGTGGCGCGCAAGTTCCGGGGCCGCGGCGTGGACCTGCTCTCGCTGATCCAGGAGGGCAACCTCGGGCTGATCCGAGGCGTGGAGAAGTTCGACCACACCAAGGGCTACAAGTTCTCGACCTACGCGACCTGGTGGATCCGTCAGGCCCTGCAGCGCGGTCTGGCCAACACCGGACGCACGGTGCGGCTGCCCGTGCATGTCCACGAGCTCATGGGAAAGGTGCGCTACGCCGAGTTCGCGCTGCTCCAGCAACTGGGTCGCGAGCCTTCCGAGCACGAGATCGCCGCCGAGCTCGGTCTGCCTCTCGAGCGCCTGCGGGAGGTCAAGCTGGCCGCGCAGGACGTCGCCAGCCTCGA
Source organism: Nitriliruptoraceae bacterium (assembly GCA_007134165.1). Classification (GTDB taxonomy): domain Bacteria; phylum Actinomycetota; class Nitriliruptoria; order Nitriliruptorales; family Nitriliruptoraceae; genus SKJO01. The sequence continues at coordinate 13,838 of SLLJ01000041.1, forward strand.
CAAGCCGATCGGTGAGGACGGCGACGCCACGATGGGCGAACTCGTCGCCGACGAGGACGCGATCGACCCCGAATCCTCGGCCACCGCAGTGCTGGCCAAGCGGGAGGTCGAACGGGCGCTGGCGGCGCTCACCGACCGCGAACGCACCGTACTGATGCTGCGCTACGGGCTGATGGACGGGGAGGAGCACACCCTCGAGGACATCGGTGCGCAGTTCGGCCTGACTCGCGAGCGCATCCGCCAGATCGAGAAGAAGACGCTGACCAAGCTGCGTCATCCCTCGCGCGGGTTCCAGTTGCGCGGACTGCTCGACTCCGTTGATGCCCCCGTCGAGCTCTGAGCTGCGGGGCGCCCGCCACCTCGTCGTCGCGTGGGCACTGCTGGCCCTGCTCCTCGGTTGCACCGCACCCGACGGGTCGGTCGCTCCGGCGTCTGATCCGACACGGTCCGCCCCGGCGTCGTCCGCCCCGGCGTCGTCCGCCCCGGCTTCGCCCGCCCCGGCTGCACCCGCTCCCGACTCCGACGCACGGGTCGTCGACACCCCGTCCGAAGCGACCGACACCCCGCCGCTGGTCACGGTGCCGGAACCTCTGCCTCCCGTACCACCCGGTCGTGACGCGCTGATCGCACGGCTGTCCCCGCTGGTGGGGGCCGCCGCGGAGTTCTCGTCGGAGGGCACCGTCGCGGTGCTCGTGACCGACGAGCACGGTCGCGAGGTGGTCGGTAGCGACGCCGACACTTCGGTGATGCCCGCCTCGACGCAGAAGCTGCTGACCGCGGCCGCCGTGCTGGTCACCCTCGGTCCTGACGGACGGCTGCGCACCCACCTCGAGACCACCGGTCCGATCGGGCCCGATGGCGTGCTGGAGGGCGAGGTCGTGGTCGTCGGTGCGGGCGATCCGACCCTGGTCACCGACGAGTATGCGCGCTGGATCTACCCCGCCCGGCCCCGAACGCCGCTGGAGGACCTCGCCGACGCGCTCGTCGAGGCCGGGGTCCGGGTGATCGCCGGCGACGTCGTGGCCGACGTCTCCGGCTTCGTCGGGGACGCCCGGGCCGAGGGCTGGCAGGACAACTACTTCCACGACCTCGATGCCCGCTATGTGTCCGGGCTGACCGTGGACGCCGGGCTCGAGACCCTGATCACCCTGCCGGAGCCCGACGAGGCGGAGGAGGATGACGACAGCGACGAGGGGCAGGAGCCGGCCCCCGCCGTCCCGGACGTGCGGGTGCAGTTGGTGCCCGACCCCGCCCTGCACACGGTGCGTGAGCTCGAGCGGGTGCTCGAGGAGCGGGGGGTGCGCGTCGAGGGCGAGCCCCGGGTCGGCGAGCCGACCGCCCCCCCGGTCGGGCGGCTGGTCACCGTGCACAGCCCACCGATGCACGAGGTGCTGCGCTTCGCGGTCCAGCGCAGCGACAACCACCTGTCCGACCAGCTGTTCCTGGTCGTTGGCCGGCTGCGCACCGGTGAGGGCTCCTGGCCGCGCGGCGAACGTGGACTGCGTCAGGTGCTCGACCACCTCGGGGTCGACCACACCGGCGCCCGGTTCGCGGACGGCTCCGGGCTGTCGCGCGATGACCGCGTCACCCCCCGGCTGCTGGTGGAGCTCGATCGGGCGATGCTGGCGGGTCGTCATGCCGACACGTGGCGCTCCCTGATGGCCGTCATGGGGGAGAGCGGCACGCTCAGCGAGCGCATGCGCGGGACGGTGGCCGTGGGGCGCTTCGTCGGCAAGACCGGCACGTTGCGCGACGTCACCGCGCTGAGCGGGGCGGTGCTCGAGGGCGACGAGCCCCGCTTCCACCTCGCGGTGCTGGCCAACGATCCCGGCGGCGGGCGGTGGGCGGCGCGGGTACTGATGGACGAGCTGATCCTGGCGTTGGTCGCTGAGGTCGATGGCTGCGAGATCCGCACCCTGGAGGGAATCGATGCCACCCCCCTGGGGGTCCCGCCGTCCACGGTCAGCTGCCCGTAGCCGTGGCAGAGTGCTTTCGGTTCCCGACTCGGGGTCGGGGCTGAGTACGTTTCGTACCTGCAACGTCACTGCGTGCCTGAAGGGATCAGCGTGGAGCAGGTGGAGATCGACCTCGCCATCGTCGGAGCCGGCCCGGCCGGCCTCTATGCCGCCTACTACGCCGGCTTCCGGGGGCTCAGCACGGCGCTGATCGACTCGTTGACCGAGGCGGGGGGCCAGGTCACCGCCCTGTACCCCGAGAAGCTCATCTACGACGTCGCCGGCTTCCCGGCGGTCAAGGGCCAGGAGCTCATCGACCGGTGCCTGGAGCAGGCGGCACCCTACGACCCCGTGATGCTGCTCGGTCACCGGGCCGAGACCCTGGAGGCCGACGGTCAGGGCGGGTTCACGATCATCACCCATCGGGGGACCCGCATCGCCACCCGTGCGGTGCTGATCACCGGCGGCATCGGCAACTTCACGCCGCGTCCGCTGCCCGACGGCGAGCTCTACGAAGGGCGCGGTCTGGTCTACTTCGTGCGTGAGCTCGAGGTCATGCGCGACCTCGACGTGCTGATCGTCGGCGGAGGGGACAGCGCGGTGGACTGGGCGCTCAACCTCGAGGAGATCGCCCGTTCGATCACCCTGATCCACCGCCGCGACCGCTTCCGGGCCCACGAGGACTCGGTCAGCAAGCTCAAGGCTTCCTCCGTCGAGGTCCTCACGCCCTACGAGGTCCGTCACCTGCACGGTGACGGTGAGATCCGGGCCGCCACCATCTTCGACAACCGCGATCAAGCCGAGCGGCGGATCGACGTGCAGGCCGTGGTCGCGGCGCTGGGCTTCACCAGCGACCTCGGTCCGCTGCGCGAATGGGGGATCGAACTCGACAAGCGCCACATCCTCGTCGACACCCGGATGCAGACCAACCTCCCCGGGATCTACGCCGCGGGCGACATCACCGAGTACCCCGGCAAGGTCCGGCTGATCTCGGTCGGGTACGGGGAGGCGGCCACGGCGGTGAACAACGCCGCGGTGCACATCGACCCCTCGGCCAAGGTCTTCCCCGGGCATTCGTCGGGCTGAGCGAGGTCGTCAGCCCTCCGCCGCGGCACGTTGACATCCCAGCGCCCATCTGCTGCCCTGCGGGCCCTGCCTGCCCCGCCTGCCCTCGCCGCCCGCGTCACGTCCGTGGTCGGCACTCCCCGGGAGCAACATGAACTCGTCGGACTCCAAGCCCTTCGCGACCGCCGTCGGCCTGACTCGCCGCACGATGCCCTTCCTGCTGCTGAATGCGATGGTGTACGGCGCGTTCTTCTTCGCCGTGGTGCTGTGGTTGGGCCTGTTCGGAGGCCTGGCGGTGTTCTTCGCCGAACGGGTCGAGCTGCTGGCCATCGTGTTCTTCGTGATCGCGGTCGCGGCTCCGGCCGCGGTGCTGGCCCTCGCCCGCCGCTACGTGCTCTACCTCGTGCAGGGTGCGCACATCGCGGTCGTGACCGAACTGCTCACGCGTGGGCAGGTCCCCGACGGCAAGGGTCAGGTGGAGTACGGCCGAGGGCTGGTCAAGGAGCTGTTCCGCGATGTCAGCATCCTGTTCGCGCTCGACCGGCTGATCGACGGGGTCGTCAAGCGGATCACCCGACGCTTCGTGCGGCTGGTCGACGTGCTGCCCCTGGGCGGCGGGGCCTCGCAGGTGGCCCGCTGGGCGGCCGCGATCGTCAACCGATCGATGAGCTACGTCGACGAGGCGATCCTCTCACTCACGCTGGCCCGGGGCGAACGCAACGTCTGGCGCAGCGCCCGGCACGGGCTCATCCTCTACGCCCAGGCCTACAAGCCGGTGCTCGGCGCGGCCGTGCGGATCTGGCTGCTGGGCCGCGCGATCTTCCTGGTGGTCCTGCTGCTGGTTGCGATCCCGGGGGTGATGCTGCTGTCCAACCTCGAGGGTCTGCTGGTCGTGGTGATGGTGGTCGGGTTCGTGCTGCTCGCCTCGCTGCTCGTACGGGCGGTCTTCGAGCCGTTCGCGATGGTCTACATCCTGGTCACCTACCACCGGGCGATCCAGGGCGTGGAGGTCAACGCAGAGTGGGACCGACGGCTGCAGTCGGTCTCCGGCAAGTTCCGTGAGCTGGTCGGCCAGGCCCAGCAGGCCAGCCCAGACGTCGATCCGCTCGATCAGGTCGACGTGCCCCCGGCCGCGATCGGCGAGGCAACCTCCGGTGTTCCCGGCGCCCCCGGCGCGTCCAACTCCCCCGGACTCGGCGGCCTTGGCGGCCGCTCGGGGCTGCGTCCAGGCCGCGGTGGGTTCGGTGGCATGGTCGGCGGCCTGCTCTCCCAGGCGGCGCAGTCGATGCAGCAGCCGCAGGACTCGGGGGACCAGTCGGACCAGTCGCCGGGCGCCGGAGC